>USLD01000113.1 GCA_900555495.1 uncultured Slackia sp.
TCGCCGACGACGACGAGGCACGTGCCGCCATGAAGGGATGCTTCGAGGAAACGGGCTACGTCCTCGACCCGCACACCGCCGTGGCATGGTGCGTTTCGCAGCGCATCCCGAAAGCCGACGGCGTGGCGCGCGTGGTCCTTTCCACCGCGAGTCCGTACAAGTTCTGCCGCGATGTCTGCGCCGCGCTCGGCCTTCCCGCCGATGGCACCGATTTCGACTGCATGCGCGCACTCGAGGAGAAAAGCGGCGTGAAGGCCCCCGCCGCCCTCGCGTCCCTCGAAAACGCAACCGTCCGTTTCGACGACGTCATGGACGCCGCCGACATGCCCGCCTACGTTGAAGGAAAGTGCGGTGAGCTGCTGTGAGCGTGAAGATTTCCGTCCCCGCCACCTCGGCGAATCTCGGCATCGGCTATGACTGCCTCGGCATGGCGGTCGGCCTGTATTCCCATTTCACCTTCGACCGCGCCGACGAGCTGACGATCACCGGATGCCCCGAGAAGTACCGTGACGAGAACAATCTTGTGTACCGCTCGTTCGTCCTGGCACTCGAGCATTGGGGCGAAGAGCCCTTCCCTATCTCGATCCACATCGATACGGACATTCCCGTTTCGCGCGGGCTCGGTTCGTCTTCCACCTGCACCGTGGCAGGCATCATGGGCGCTGCCGCGCTGACGGGCCGCATCGTGGGCCGCGCCGAAGCGGTCAGCATCGCCACCCGGATGGAAGGCCATCCCGACAACGTGGCGCCCGCCATCATGGGATCGCTCGTCTGCTCGTTCACGCCCGAAGGCGAGCTGCCGCGCTGCATCCGCTACGACGTGAACCATCACCTCAAGTTCATCACCGTCATCCCTCCCTACGAAGTGAAAACGGAAAGCGCGCGCAAGATCGTGCCGACGGAAGTGCCCCTTTCCACCGCGGTCTGGCAGATGGGCCGCATTTCGGGATTGACCCGCGGACTCGAGACGGGCGACGTCGAGCTGATCGCCGCGGCGTGCGAAGACAAGCTCCAGGAACCCTACCGTCGCACGCTCATCCCCGACTACGACGAGGTCAGGCGCATCTGCCTCGAAGGCGGCGCCTGCACCATGTGGATTTCAGGGTCGGGATCGACCATGATGGCCGTGACGGCCGACGGGCTGGTGGCCGAAAGCCTGCGCGCCCGCCTCGCCGCCCTCTACCCCTCGTTCGAAGTCCACGTGCTCGAATGCGATACGAAAGGCGTCAGGATCTCGTACGCCGAGTAGCGACATCCCGCGCATGACGAACGCCCCCGAACGACCTGCGGAATCTAACCGCGGCGCCGTTCGGGGGCGTTTTCGCATACTGCCGCGCCGAAACCGGCAGCGAATCAGTTGCATATAAGTAAGGAGCAGCGGCCTAACGCGAAGAAAGCCCCTCGCCAACGACGCCTTCGAGGCTGTCGAAATCGGGGATGAAGCTCTCCTCGGCGGCGTCGCCATCCTGCCAGAAGTACTCGTCGCAGCCGATAGAGTCGGCGAAATCGAGAAGCTCCTCGTATTCCTCAGCCGATAGCCTGCGTTCCAATTCGGGGTGGCCGGGACACGACGCGGGCGGCGTGTACTGGCTCATCATGCTCAGCGTCACGCGATCGCCGTACGTCTCGAAAACAAAGCGCACGTTTTCTTTCGCCTCGTCGAGATGACCGGGAATCGCAAGGATTCGAACGATGATATCGGCGTCGGTGCGCGCCATGGCCGCAAGCGCGGCGCGAGCTGACGCAGGATAATCGGGCGCATGGGAATGCGCCTTCGCCGTAGCGGGATCGGCATAGCGCATATCGGTCAGAAACACGTCGACATAGGGCGTCACGAAGCCGATTGTCTCAGGAGTTTCATAACCCGACGTATTCCAGACCACGGGAAGCTGCAAACCGGCCTCTCGCGCACGGACGAGCGCCTCGACGACCTGGGGCGCGTAATGCGTCGCCGTGACCAGATTCACGTTGAGCGCGCCTTGGCTTTGCAACTCGAGAAATATCTTCGCCAGGCGATCCGTCGAAATATCGGCACCCGACCTGCCGTTGGCAATCGAGGCGTTCTGGCAATACACGCAATGCAGCGGGCAGTTCGAAAAGAATACGGTACCGCTGCCTTCGTCTCCCGAGATGGGAGGTTCCTCCCAAAAGTGAAGCGCCGCGCGTGCGACACGCAGCTCGCCGGCCGCGCCGCATACCCCGCGCTGCCCTGCGGACCGATTCGCGCCGCATTTGCGCGGGCACAGCTCGCAATGCTCCAGATATGCTTCGAACATGCATCCTCCCGACACGACTCGGCACGAAAGAAACGACCCGTTTCCAAAAGCGGGCCTATGCCCCTTTCACCTTGCGGGCGATGCGGTCGGCGACCGACAGGTCTTCGCGGCGATCTTTGCCCCAGAACACGATGGCGAGCATGTCGGGTCCGACATGGCTG
The DNA here is from genome assembly GCA_900555495.1 of uncultured Slackia sp. Taxonomy (GTDB): domain Bacteria; phylum Actinomycetota; class Coriobacteriia; order Coriobacteriales; family Eggerthellaceae; genus Slackia. The sequence goes on from USLD01000113.1 coordinate 2,438, forward strand.
CCGATAACCGGGCCGATGGCGCTGTCCATGAACAGCACGCTCTCGTCTTGTTTCGTCACCGCATCATGCAGGCGCTCCATGTCCTTCGGGCAATCGGCATGCCCCGTGACCACGCACTGGGAGAAATCGCTTTCGTCACGACGCTCGAAGTAGTATTCGACCAGCTGTTTGATCGCCTTCTTGCGCCCGCGCGCGACGCCTTTCAGCGAAAGCTTGCCATCGGTGCCGATAGTGAGCAGGGGCTTCACATCGAGCTTGGCACCGGCGTAAGCCACCGAATCGGGAATGCGGCCGCCACGGCGCAGGCTCTCAAGATCATCGACCATGAACAGCGCATTCACGAAATAACGGGCCTCGCTCGCCCATGCCGCCAACTCGGCGGCCGTCAACCCCGATTCGCGCTGACGGATGGCCTCGTAGACCAGTAGCGCTTCGGCGACGGATGCGAGCTTGGTATCCACGATATGCAGCTCCATATCGGGATAACGCTCTTTGACCCGATCGTATACGATGGTAGAAACGTCGTAGCTTCCCGAAAGGCCCGATGAGAAGCTCAAATACACCGTAGGAACGCCGTTTTGCGCAGCCTCCTCGAAAGCCTGCGTGAACGCAGAGATGGAGACCTGTGCGGTAGTGGGCTGCTCCCCTGCGCGCATGCGCTCGAAAAAATCATGCGCGGACATACTGCGGCCCAGGTCGTCGAGATGCTCTTCCTCTCCGAACAGGAACGGGAATTCGATCAGATAGACGCCGTCGCGATCGACCACGTCAAAAGGCAGATCGCAACAGGAATCGACAATCAGATTGCAGCGAGCGGTCATATGGCTCCTCTCGGGCCGAGGCCCTTCGTAAGTGATAGTTCAGCGAAAGCGTCGGAAAAAAACGCCTATCGCACGAATGCGACCAGGTCCGCCTTCTCGGTAAGCTTGCCTTCGAGCGGACGGGCGCAGGTATAAGCGATGCCCATAGCAGGGCCGACGTGCAGGCCGACGACGGGGCTCACGGGCAACACGCGCACGGCGCGGCCCAAAAACGGCTCAACCACAGTGCGTGCCCACTCCGTAGCGTCGTCAGGCGAACCGATATAGTGTACCACGGCGTCCTCGAGCCCTTTCTCTTCGGCATCCGCTTTAAAGATTTCGAACGCCTGGGCTATGGCCTTCTTCTGCGTACGGGCCTTGGCGATATCGAGCGGCATGCCGTCCCGCACGGTCAGCACGGGGACGATACGCACCAGATTGCCGAGCAGCGCCTTCGCCGCGCCGATTCGGCCGCCCTTCTGCAGAAACGTCAAATTCGTCGGCGAAAACAGGAAACGCGTGCGTTCGACGGCCTCGACGGCGACACGCGCGCTTTCTTCGAGCGATGCGCCCTGAGCGATAGCCTTTTGGGCGGCGAGAACGCAGTACGCCTGATCCCAGCCGGTCGAATACGTGTCCACGATGGCCGCCTTGAAGTCGATATTGCGGGCGTGGACCGCTCGGGCCGCACGCAACGCCCCGTCGAACGTGCCCGACATCTTCGACGAGATGAATACGCCGAGCACCTCGTCGCCTTGCGCAGCCGCCCTCTCGAAATACTCTTCGAAAGCCTGCTGCGAAGGCTGCGACGACGTGGGAACGTCGTCGGACATCTGCGGAAGCCTGGCATAAAACGCGTCGAGGTCCATCTCGGCGTCGACGTGCTCTACATCGCCTTCGTAGACGTAAAGGGAAATGACATCGATTCCCATCGCTTCGGCATCGCATGCCGGGATGGAAGCCACCGAATCGGTAAGAAGTTTGATCATGACGCACCTGCCTTATCGAAGCGCCGCCCGAAGACGACGCGGCCTTTCGTATCGATATTGTAGTCCACCGCGAGCATCCGGGCGCCGCGTGGAATACATGCGCACTCCTAGCGGAGCGGGGTTCGGGCCGCGCGCAGCGACGCCGCCATTTCGGCGCGACGATGCCACAGACCGGCCTCCAGACCTACCGGATACGAATGGGGATTGAGAAAACGCTTCTGCGATTCGTCGAGATGGCGAAGGCCTTCGATCGTACGGCCGCGGGCCGCCTGGGCGGAACGCTCCTCGTCGGGCAGCACCGATTCGCCCGCGCGCGCAAGCGGAGCGAGCAGCGTCTCGTATTCGAGGCCGCCGAGCTCCTTGCAGCGCAGCAGGTCGGCGGGATCGATGATCGTGCCGTTCTCGTCGATGGACTCATTGACGTCGAACACCATGTCGCCCGCCAGGCGCCCGTCAGAGAAGCGATAGCGACGCACGTCCAAAACGCCCGGAAGGGTGAGCTTGGAAGACTGCTCGGACACCTTGAGGCGCGCCGACCACGCATCATCGGAAGAGGCGCGCGTGGCCGAAAGCTTATACACGCCGCCCAAAGAAGGCTGGTCGTAGGCCGTGGCGAGCTTGGTTCCCACGCCCCACGACATGACCTGGGCGCCCTGGTCACGAATGGATTTGATCGTGTATTCGTCCAAATCGTTCGACAACACGATGCCGCAATCGGTCA
>USLD01000114.1 GCA_900555495.1 uncultured Slackia sp.
TTCGCGCCAGGGAGGGGGTCCTTCGGGACCCCCTCCCTTTTTTATCGCATATCGAATGCGCCATCGGACGAGGTGTCGACGTCACGCATCTTTTGGTTCACCTCCAGAATACGAAAGTTCAAAGCGTCGCTTTCGTTCAATGTTGTCTCTTGGCCGAAGGGTGTCTGTTAAGAGGCCGTTCCTGCTCGTATTCACCGCCATTCCTCTAAAGATGCTGCGTGCGCATCGTCCTTTCGATGCTCCGCTTTATTGCGGACATAGTGGGCGATTGTTTCTTCCCGTATACGTTAGACGGTTTCGGCCGTCGATATGAGCAGGGGCGATTCGGTTTAGGGCGTGGTTTCTCCCTTTGAATTTGAAATATCCGTGCAATCGACCGTTTATCGGCCGCGTCGGGCTGTTTTTCTGAAACCACTCCATCAAAGTGGAGTAAAATAGCGGAGCAACGTAATGAAAGTGGGTGGGATATGAGCAATCTGCGTACGCCTGAGGTGGAGAACCTGCTTGAGGTCTTGTCGGCCATGAACGACAAAGACGAGCTCTACGCATTGTTCGAAGACCTGTTCACCATTCGTGAGATTAAAGAGACCTCTCAGCGTCTCTCCGTTGCCCGTCTACTGGATGCGGGAAATCCCTACACGGCCATTGCCGAGGCAACCGGTGCGTCTGCGACGACGATCGCGCGCGTGTCGAAGGCGCTCAACTATGGTAGCGGGGGATACCGTCATGCTCTCGACGTGCTTGCTTCCCACGAATGATGCAGGAATATACGTGCAACGAAAGGCCCTGGTTCAGGGCCTTTTCTTTTGTTCCCGCTTCTTCGTTCGCGCGCTTGCTCGTCTGCATCGTTTTGGGGCGGTAGGGTATTTCGTTGTTTTGCGCGGGATGGCGAATTCGGGTATTCTGGAAAACGTGCGCAATATCCTGGCGAGCATCGGTTCGCTCGGTCGATTGCTGAAATGACGATGCACCGTCGCGGCCGTATGGCGCAGGCGCTCTAACGAAAGGGAACACATGTCCAAGCAGCTCCCCTCCATCGATCGCTGGCTCGAGGAAGCGAAGCTCGACGAGCAGGCGGGTAATGTCGGAATGTATCTGACCCACAACGGCGTGGTCCGTATCACGCCGAAACGGCAGGAGCCGCAACGTCCGAAGAAGCGGCCGAAGCCGCCAAGCTCGGAGCCGTGGAGGCCGTCGAGTTCTCTTACGACGTCGAAGGCCTTGCGAAAGCCGTTGAAGACGCGAAAACCTGGCCTGGCATCTATTATGTGCGCGTTTGGCTCAATGAGGGCAGGCTCTCCGTTGGCGACTCTCTTATGTACGTGTTGATCGGTGCCGATATTCGCCCGAATGCGGTCGATGCGTTGCAGAGGCTCGTAGGACATATTAAGAACGAGCTGGTCGTCGAGCGCGAGATATACGCAGAAGAGTAAGAGGCAGACCCGCTTCGTGCGTTTCGCGTCGCCTTGTTGCTTTGAGCGATAGCGCATCGCGAAGTCGGTTTTCATACAAAGGGGAGGGGAACAGATGGGTACGCTCCATAGGCCAAGTCCCGCGGTCTCGTTCGTCGGCCGCCATAATTCGGGCAAGACGACGTTGCTTGTCAAGGTTATTGCCGAGCTCGTTTCGCGCGGGCTCGATATCGGAACGGTCAAACATCATGGCCATTGCGATTTCGATATCGATTACCCGGGAAAGGATTCGTTTCGGCATCGCGAGGCGGGTTCGTGCGACACGGTGATCGTGTCTCCCATTCGCATGGCGCGAGTAACCGAGCTTCAGGAGGAGCCGAGCTGCGACGAGGTGGTCGCATCGATGCCCGACCACGATCTTGTGATCGTCGAAGGCTACCGTCAAAGCGGCCTTCCCGTCATCGAGGTTATTCGCAGGGCGAACGAACGAGATCTTGCTGCGGCCGAGGAATTCTGTGCCGTCGGCAGCGTGCGTGGCGCCGTGCCGTGCGCCGTGGTGACCGATATGGATGAAGTGGCCGCTTCGGCGCTTGAGCGTGGGATGAGGGCATTCGGCCTCGATGATGTCGAGGGCATCGCCGATTACCTGGTCGATCGCTTCGCGCGGCCTGCCGTGACGGTTGCCATCCAGGCGGGAGGAGAATCGCGTCGCATGGGGCAGAGCAAGGCCACGATTCCGTTTTTGGGCAAACCCCTGCTCGAACGCATTGCGATGCGGGTAGCTCCTGCGGCAGACGAGCTGATCGTTACCACCAATGAGCCCGAGCGCCTCGGTTTTCTCGAAGACCTCGACCTGAAGTGCCCTCTTCGTTTGGTCACCGACCACTATGCGGAACGCGGCGCTTTGCGGGGGATGGCCACGGCATTCGAAGCCGCGAATAGCCCGCTGGTCGCCATCGTGGCATGCGATATGGTATTCGCGTCGGCGCCCCTGATCGTCGAAGAGGCTCATATCCTGCATGAAGGACGCTATGACGCTATCGTGCCTGCGAATAAGTTCGGCTACGAGCCGTTTCATGCGGTGTATCGCAAGGATGCGTGTCTTCCCGCCGTTCATGCCGCTATCGAACGCGGCATGGCGCGCGCCAGGGATTTCTTCGATGACGTGAACCTGGGCATTCTTCATCGTGATGAATTGCATAGGGCTGTTCCCGAGGGCGGCTGCTTCATCAACGTGAACACGCCGGACGAGCTCGCTCGCATCGAGCGCTCTATCGAAGAGGACGGGGATAGGTGATTCCATGCCGTCGGTGATGGATATGGTCGAGATCATGGAGCGCCTTGAGAGCAAGGCCCTCCATGTCGATTCGCCGCATTGCGCGCGGGTGCGCAATAGGAACGCGTCTTGCTCCCGTTGCGTGGACGCATGCCCTTCAGGCGCTATTTCGCTACAGGGAAATGCGCTTCAGATAGATGCTCGGCAATGCATGAGCTGCGGAGCTTGCGTTACGGCATGTCCGACGAGCGCTATCAGCTTCCGCGATCCGGACGATGCGGCCTTGGCTGCAGCGATCGCCCGTTCCACACGCGCCCTCGACGGTCATGCTGTAATCGTGTGCGCGCGCGTGGCCGCGAAGAAAAAGGCCGATGTGGATGCCGTCGCCACGGTGCCGTGCGTTGCGAGAGTGGGCGTCGAGCCGCTTGTGGGCGCCTGCTCTCGCGGTGCGCTGTCGGTGACGGTTGTCGACGGTGTGTGCGCGACCTGCAAATACCGCCATGCGGCCGCAGGATTCGACGGGGAAGTCGCCGAAGCGAACGCATTGCTTGCTGCTTGGGGAAGCGCCGAGCGGATACGTCGAAGCCAGGAGGTGCCCGCTGCGGCACGCGCCGATAACGTGGCGCAGGGCACAGGCGGCGTATCGCGTAGGGGCTTTTTCACGGCGGCGAAGACGTCGGTGAAAGATGTCGCGGTAGAGGCGGTGGCCGTTACGGTCGAGAGCGAGCTGGGCATCAAGCGCGATGTCCAGAGCCTGCGAGATATGCTGAAAGTCGATGCGTCCGGCACCATGCCGCGCGTGCATGCACACGGTCATGAAGCGTTGCTGGAAGATCTTTACGAATTGGGGGAACCTGCGCCGGGCACGGTTGTTTCGACGAAGCATTGGGGCGATGTGCGCATCGACGAATCGATATGCACGACATGCGGCATGTGCGCGACATTCTGTCCGACGGGCGCTTTGCGCAAGGTGTTCGCGGACGGTGCGAAAAGGCCTGAGCTCGATAGCCTTGAGTTCCGACTGGCGGATTGCGTGCAGTGTCGACTGTGCGAAGACGTATGCATTCGAAAGGCGGTCAAGGTAGGCTGCGACGTCGAGGCGGAACGTATCCTCGAATTCGAGCCTGTGACGTTCAAGGGCTCGAAGAAAAGAAAGCAGGGTGCTTTCCTCGGACGGTAGGTATCCTGTCTATCGGCGCCGCGGGCGGATCGTCTTTGGAGCGTTTCGGTATAGTGCTAGCGGTCGAGGTCGGACGCAATGGCTACGAGGCGCTCCCGGGCGAAACTCTCGATATCCTGCTCGAGCCGCTCGTAGGCATCGAGCAGGGCCTTGCCCTCACCGGTAAGCGTCGATCCATGAGCGCCGTTGCGATCGAGAAGCTGCATGGAGAACGCCTCTTCCGTATGCTTGATGATGCGCCACGCCTTGCTGTAGGCCATGCCGATTTCTTTGGCGGCTTTGTTAAGCGACCCGGTCCGGTCTACGCCGCGACATAGCTGGGCCACGCCGCGCCCGAAGATCGCGTCGTGCTGCTCCGAGGTTCCCTCGAGGCTTAGCTTGATGCGGGGTGAGATATCGGCGAAATGCATGGATTCTCCTGGGGTCGCGTGTTGACGCCGAAGCGAATCGGGTTGCTTCGGCCCTCCGATTGTAGGGCAATGGCACCTTTCCTGCATACGATAAGAAGGATTCCATCGCTTGACAATATATTTATTCTAATGTGAGAATAAAGCACCATACGAAGGCGTTTCGTCTATCGGACGCCGAAAAAGGGGTGCGGCCTCATGCCGCTTGCGAGGAGGATGATTCCGATGAAATCATGGAAGAAGGCGACGGGCGTCGCGGTTTGCGCGTTGGCATGCGCTGCGCTCGCCATGACGGTGCTCGGCGGATGCACGAAGGCCGCCGAAGAACCTACTCAGGAAGCGCCTGAGCAGCCTGCGGCGGAGCAGCAGGGCGTCGAGCTGCAGATTTTCGCGGCCAATTCGCTTTCGAAGGCCCTCGACGAGGTGCAGGCGCTGTATACGGAACAGAACCCCGAAGTGACCTTCGCCGATACGCAGTACAAGGCCTCGGGCGAGTTGGTCGAGATGCTCAAGGCGGGCTCCACTGCCGATATCTTCATCTCCGCTTCCAAGGGCAAGATGGACGATGCCGCCGAGGCGGGATTGATCGAC
>USLD01000115.1 GCA_900555495.1 uncultured Slackia sp.
GCGACGCTTCTGATCCTTTCGCTTTTCTGCGTTGCGGCGCTCCAGTCGTTGCGCGGAGCCGCCGAAGAAGAGCGCTCGCTCGGTACTACGTATCGCATCGCCATTCTCGTCATGATGGCCGGATTCCTTTTCACGCCGGCGCTCTATGAAAGCGGCGTGCCGGGCGAAGCCATCGTCCTTGCGGGCTGCCTCGGGCTGACGGCTGCGTTCATCGCGTTGTTCATCGCCGTCTCGGTTTTACGCGGCATCGATTCGGCTATGGCGTTCTGTCGCGGATTCGGCGCATTGTACCTGGGTGAAGCGGCCGGTATCGCGGCTGGTAACGTGATAGACGGATTCGGCGCCAATGCCGTCGTGCAGCACGGCATGCTTGCGTTCGCCGGCCTTGCGGCGCTTATCGCCTATCTCTTCCTTTTCACGGAAAACGACTTCAGGACGCTTTCGGCGATCGTCGACGCAGGAAGCGCCGAAGATGCCATGCACGATGCGATCGTCGAGCAAGCGGGGCTTTCGAAGCGCGAGGCCGAAGTGCTCGCGCTTGCCTTGCGCGGCAGGACGAACGAGCGTATCGCGCAGGAGCTCGTCGTGGCGAAAAGCACGGTGGATACCCACCTGCGTCGCATCTACTCGAAGGCCGGCGTGCATTCGCGCCAGGAACTGATCGATTACGGCGAGAAGCTGATCAAGAACGTGACAGCGAAGCGCTAGCGTTCGCATGCGTCAGGAATGCGCGGCAAAAACAACACGGGCAAGGGCGCGCCCGGCGACGACGCCGGCGAGGCATGCGATCAGGCTTACGCCGACGTTTGCAGCGGCCATGCCCGCCGCGCCCTTTTCGATGAGGGCGACGGTTTCCAGCCCGAAGGTCGAAAACGTGGTGAAGCCTCCCAGGATGCCCGTGATGGCGAATGCGCGCCAGCAGGACTTCCCATCCCAGGGCCCTCCGTCGAAGAGAACCGAGAGCACGCCGATGGCGAAGCATCCGATGAAGTTGGCCGCGAACGTGGCGGCGGGAAAATCGCCCGGCATATGAAATGCTGCGGCGATGGCAGGCACGCCGAGGCCGATCAGGTAGCGCCCTGCGGCGCCGATCGCTCCGCCTGCGGCGACGGCGCACAGTTGCATGAACATGTCCTGTCTCCTTTCTCGGCTTCGACGCACCTGTCGAATAGGTAAGGTATCGGGAATTATAAAGAACGGCCGCCGCCCTGCGCTACAATACCTCAGAACGGATCGTAGGAAAGAAGGCGGCACGGCATGTCGGACATCGAACGCAGGGAAGAACAGGGACGCGACGCGTCGGGGCTTTCCCCCGAAGATCCGCGCCATCCGTCTTTTTCGTCATCGGTGGCGACGCGGCTCGCCGACGCCACGATGACCGATTATCTGCGCCGCCATCAGGAAGGGTTCGATGAAACCCCCTTCTCGCCCGTCGATAGCCTGGTGCTTTCCGCGCTTGCCTACCTCGATTTCAGCGCCTATCCCTATGGCGACGTCGGCGGCGCGCAACAGGTACCGCTCATCGACATCCTGCGTTTCACCGATTTAGACGCGATGCTCACCGGCGGCTGGATCAGGGCGTCGAAAGATCTCCCGGTCTTCCTGGACGCTCTCGTGCGCTGTCACCGATTCGCCGACCTGACGGTGTCGTACCACGTCAACGAGAACGCGGTGGTGATCGAAAAGCAATTCGCCGCGTGTACGTTCGGCTTCGACGGCGGCAAGGCCTATTACATCGCTTTCCAGGGAACCGACGGAACGTTCGCGGGTTGGAAGGAAGACTTCAACCTGAGCTATCGCAAAATCATCCCTTCGCAGCGCTCCGCTGAACGCTACGTTTCCGGTGTCTTGTCGGCCCTGCCGCGCGATGCACGCGTGTTCGTCGGCGGACATTCGAAGGGCGGCAACCTCGCCGAGTTCGCGGTGGCCACGATGGACGAAACGAGCTACGAGCGCATCGAGCGCGTGTTCAACCATGACGGCCCGAGCTTCCTTGCCGCGCCTTCCCCGCGCATTCACGAACAGCACTTCAAAGACAAGCTGCTGAAAACCGTGCCCGAATCGTCGATCTTCGGCATGATTCTCGAGCACCGCGACGACTACGCGGTCGTGCAGTCCGACGCCACCACGGGAATCTTTCAGCACAATCCCTTTACCTGGCTCGTCGACGACACCGACTTCCTCTACCAGGAAGGCCTCAACGCAAGCGCCGCGTTTTTCGACGAGACGCTCGACCGATGGCTGAAAAGCGTCACACCCGAGCAGCGCGAACGCTTCATCGACACTTTCTACGACATCATCGCTTCAACCACTGATTCCAATACGTGGCAGGAGTTTTGGGAAGGCGGCGTGGTCGGCACCGTTGCCGGCGTTTTGCGCGACGGACGCAACCTCGATGCGGAAACAAAGGAAATCATCGCGCACACCATACGCAATCTGGGCACCGTAGCCAACGCCACGGTGCGCGAGCGCCTTAAGCGCTTTGCCGCGCGCATGAGGGATGCGGCGACCGCCATGCCCGGCGGACGCTAGCGTCTCATCGTCGCCGATTTTCGTGCTCCGCACCCGCCGCGTGGCGCGGCACGCTCCCCTTGCTTGAGAAAGGACCGTTCATGGCTTCATCGCCGTCTTATGCCCGTTTCACGCCTCGCATGGCTCTTCAACTCGCCGCGCCCCACACATGGCCCGCCGCCGTGCTTCCCTGCCTTATCGCCGTGTGCGCCGCCGCCGTGTCTCCCAGCGGGGCTTCTGCGACGATGTCGTGCGTGCTTCTGGTCATATGCGTGCTCATGCAGTCGTCCGTAAACACTTTCAACGACTACTATGATTTCGTGAAGGGGTCCGATTCGGCCGACGACGACGTCGAGGAAAGCGACGCCACGCTCGTGTACAACAACGTGAACCCTCGATCGGCGCTGCGTCTCGGCATCGCCTTTCTGGTCGCGGCGTTCGTCTTGGGAGCGTACGTCATCTATCATGCGGGCTGGATCCCCTTGGCCATCGGCGCGGTCGGCGCATTTTTCGTGGTAGTGTATTCCGCCGGCAAGACTCCTTTGTCCTATTTGCCCTTGGGCGAAGCGGTCAGCGGCGTGGTAATGGGAGGCCTCATACCGCTCGCCTGCTATCAGGCGCTGACCGGCGACATGAATTGGCTTATGTTGCTTTGGGCGGTGCCCGAGGTCATCGGCGTGGGGCTTATCATGCTCACGAACAACACCTGCGATATCGAGAAGGATATCGAGGCGGGTCGCCGCACATTGCCCGTGCTTATCGGCCGCGCCAAGGCGCGCACGCTCTACCGCTGCGCGATGGGCGCGTGGGTCGTTTCTATCGTCGTGCTGTGCGCAGCGTTTTTTCCGCGTGGCGCGATTGTGCTGCCCTTCATGGTGCTTGCCGCATACCCCCTGGTGAAGGCGCTTGCATCGAATCCGCTGATTCCTGCGTCGCGCATCGGCGGCATGGCCCAGGTCTGCAGTATGAATATCGCGTTGGGATCGTTTTACGCCGCCTGCATCATCGCTCAGGGCGCCACGCTGTATTGGTGATTCTTCCTTCGTGAAGCGCGTTAGCGCCAGTCGACCTGCTCAAGGTCGACGAGCGTGCTCGGCAGCGTCGCGGGGTCGAACACGTCGAGCAGCTCTTCGGGCGCCGCCGGCTCGCACGTCGGCGCCAGGCCCGTTATGCCCGCGATATGCCCGATAAGGGAGCGCGGGTCGCCGAAGCGTTCGAGCAGCACATCGAGAGCAGCGTCCTTGTCACGCTTGGAAAGGCGCCTATCGTGTTCGGCTACCATCAGCGGCACATGCGCATATGCCGGATGTCCAAGGCCGAGAAGCGACTGCAGATACATCTGCTGGGGCGTAGAGCAGAGCAGGTCGACGCCGCGCACGACGGAGGTCACACCCTGCTCGGCGTCGTCGACGACCACGGCGAGCTGGTAGGCGAACGCGCCATCCGAGCGCCTGACGAGAAAGTCGCCGCAATCGCGCGCAAGGTTCTGTTCGTAGCGGCCCTGGATGCCATCGACGAAAGAGACCGTCTCGTCGGAGACGACCAGGCGTTGCGCCGGCGTGCGCGATGCCGATCGCGTGACTCTCTGTTCCTCGTCGAGCCCGCGGCACGTTCCCGGATAGACTAGCTTTTCACCGTGATGAGGAGCGGAAGCCGCATGGAGGTCGGCGCGCGTGCAGAAGCACGGATAGATCAAGTCGCGGCGTCGAAGCTCCTCGAAAGCCGCCGCATACGCCTCGTCGCGGTCGTGCTGGAAGTAAGGGCCTTCGTCCCAATACAGGCCGAGCTTTTCGAAATCACGCTGTACATCGTCGATGAAGCAGGCCTTCGAGCGTTCTTTATCGAGGTCTTCGATGCGCAGCACGATGGTGCCGCCGGTCGATTTCGCCGTAAGCCAGGCGACGAGTGCCGAAAAGACGTTGCCCGCATGCATGCGCCCGGTCGGCGAAGGCGCGAAGCGGCCTTTCAATGGCGCGGCGGCGTGTTCGGGCGATACGCATCGGTCTTGCATCGAAAAGCCTTCTTCCCTGTTATCCATCATGAAAACGGCGCGGTCCGGAAAGCGTCGGAGACGATCCCGGGCCGCGCCGCGTATCGTTTCGAGCGGCCTGCGGCACGCCTGAAACGCATCTTACATCTTTCTCAAATCCTGTACATGCTTGGTCTTGCCCGTGCTGCGCTCGATGCCGCCGGGCTCGACGAGCTTGACCTTCGAAGATACCAGCAGGACGCTCTTGAGCTTCTCTTCGATATTGCGGCGGAATGCGTCCATCTGCTCGAAGGAGTCCGAGAACGCCTCGGGCTTGAGCTCCTCGATGACGTCGCAGATGACCTTGGCA
>USLD01000116.1 GCA_900555495.1 uncultured Slackia sp.
TCGCCGAGCGCATCCCCGCTTCGGGCGGCGTGGTACCTGCCTTCATCGATTACTTCGCCGTCGTGGTGGGCGTCGTCACGGGGGCGATGTTCGCTTGCGATCGGAAGCTCGACATCGTGGGGACCACGGTGTGCGGCCTGCTTACCGCCTATGGCGGAGGCATTTTGCGCGACTTCCTTTTGCAAGACGAGGGCGTGTATTTCATGTCGCACCCGTGCCTGTTCTTGCTGTGCGTCGGACTCTGCTTTTTCGTGTTCTATTTCCGGGGGATCTTCCGTCACCTGCCCTCGCTTATTTTTCTGTGCGACACGCTTTCGGTCGCGCTGTATGCCGTCGCGGGTGCGAGCAAGGCGTTCGATTGCGGGAGCGGCGTGGTGATGTCGGTCGTCTTGGGGGCCATTGTCGGCGTCGGGGGCGGCGCTATCCGCGATTCGTTCGTCGGCGAAGTTCCCGGCATTTTCAAATCGAGCAATTACTATGCCGTCGCGGCCATCGGCGGATCGTTCGCGTACGTCTTTTTCGTTTCGTTCGGCATCGACCCTGCGGCCGCCGCGGCGATTTGCGTTCTTACCGTCCTGGTGCTGCGCTATGCGAGCGTGTATTTCGATTGGCGTACGGGCGACGACCCGGTCGATTTGACGCCGTATGTGTCGCGTCCGTTCCAGCGCTTGGCGTACGTCATCCGGGCGTTGTTTCTGGGAGGCGGCAAGAAGGAGCGCAGGCGCCGCATGCGCAAAGAGAAAACGATGCGTTTCGACGAGGGGTCCGACTCGTTCGACGATGACGAAGGGCGAGGGAAGTCGCCTGCACCTGGGAGCTCTTCCGCTTCGGGCGACACGTTGAAATATATGCGCTGATCGACGGCGCCGCCCTTCTCGTCTTTCGATTCCGCGCCGGCTTCCGGAGGCTTCGCGCATGTATCCGATTGGTGACGGATTCGGGTAGAGCGTATTCCCGATGCTCGAGGGGCTACTGTTCAGGTATCATTTGCTGGTATTGAAAAACGGCTGCTCAAGCCGTTTCGGAATTCGCATAGGGCGGGTTCCGACGAGACCCTTGCAACCGTCCTGAAAGGAGAGAGTCTCACCTATGCCTGTTGGCCTAAGTCTGCTTCTTGTCGTTTTCTTCCTTCTGATGAACGCGTTTTTCGTCATGGCCGAGTTTTCGCTCGTGCGCGTGCGTAAATCGCAGGTCGATATGCTGGTCGAAGAGGGCCGCCCGGGCTCTAAGTACGCCCAGCTTATCGCCAACAACGTCAACGCCTATCTTTCCGCCTGCCAGCTCGGCATCACGTTGGCTTCGCTTGCCCTCGGCTGGCTGGGCGAGCCTGCCGTATCGGCCTTGTTCCATCCGCTGTTCACGCTTCTCGGCGTTCCCGACAGCGTGAATTTCGCCGTGTCGGTGGCGATCGGCTTCTGCCTGGTCACGGCGCTGCATATCGTGGTGGGCGAGCTCATTCCCAAGTCGCTCGCTATTTTCAGCACCGAGAAATACGCGCTGTTCACGGCCGGTCCCCTGGTGTGGTTCTATCGCCTCACCTATCCGATCATGTGGCTGTTCAATTCGATCACCAATGGCGTGGTGCGTCTGATGGGCCACGATCCCGCCGACGAGCACGACGTCTATACTGAAGAGGAAATCCGTCTGCTTATCGACGAAAGCACCGAAAACGGCCTGATCGATTCCGAGCAGAACGAATTCGTGGACAACATCTTCGATATCGCCGATAAAGACGTCGAGGCGATCATGACTCCGCGCCCCGACATGGTGTGCCTGGGCCTCGAGGATTCGCTCGAAGAGAATCTGCATGTGGTCGAAGAGCATAAGTTCACGCGCTTCCCCGTGTATCGCAAGGATAAAGACGATATCGTCGGTTTCGTGCATATCAAGGACCTCTACAATCTCGATTCCGGCATCACGATGTCCGATATCCGTATCCGCCGCATCGTCGCCGCGCCTGAGAGCATGCCCGTGGTCAAGCTTCTCCAGCTGCTTAAGAAAGAGAAGACCAAGATCGCCATCGTGGTCGACGAGCATGGCGGCACGTCCGGCGTCGTTACGATGGGCGACATCTTCGAAGAGATCATCGGCGATTACGACGACGAGTACGTGCATAGCAACAACGAAACCCTGACCAAGGTTTCCGAGGGCCATTTCCTTACCACCGGCGCATGCTCTATCGACGATTTCGCCGAATGCGTGGGCTTCGATCCCGATGGCTTCCCCGAGTACGAAACCCTCGGCGGCCTGCTGCTCGAATCGTTCGACCGCATTCCCGAGGCCGGCGACGAAACCACGTACGCCGAAGGCAACGTAAGCGTTCGCTTCGTGGTTCGTTCGATGGACGTCCGTCGTATCGGCCAGGTCGAGTTCTGGGTTACCGTCGACGAATCGGAGGAAGAGGAGAAATAGCCTTGTCGCTCGTCGCTGCTTGATGATGCGCGATGCGGCCTTTGCAGAATAGCGTCGGATCCATGCGGGTCCGAGTTGAAACGCCCCGTTTATCGGGGCGTTTTTCATATAGGGTTCGAAAAGGCTTCAAGCGTGCGTTTTTCTACAATTTCGCGCCATCGTGCCCGTTTACCGCCCATAGACGCCGTCGGGCGGCTGGACGAATTGGGTGCTTTATTCCAATGGAGCAAATGTGGATATCTGATAAAATCTGCAGCCTGGGTAAATAAAAACCAACGAAAACAAAAGAAAGGGGGCTCTGCATGAACGGAGACCTGATGGATACCCTCGTCTCGGTTACCGGAGAAATCAGCGGGTTCATGTATACCTACATCCTGGTATTCCTGCTTGTCTTCTGCGCGATTTATTTCACCATTCGTACGAAGGGCGTGCAAATCCGCTACATCAAGGATATGTTCACCCAGCTCACGGAGAAAAGGCACGTAGAAGGCAAGAAGTCTATCTCGTCGTTCCAGGCGCTGATGGTTTCTACCGCCTCTCGCGTCGGCACGGGCAACATCGCCGGCATCGCGACCGCGGTTGCTACGGGCGGTCCCGGTGCGGTGTTCTGGATGTGGCTCATGGCTCTCGCCGGCGCCGCTTCCGCGTTCATCGAATCCACGCTCGCGCAGATCTGGAAAGTACGCGGCAAAGAAGGCGAGTTCCGCGGCGGTCCCGCTTACTACATCGAGCAGGCCCTCGGTAAGCGCTGGCTCGGCGTCCTGTTCGCCATTCTGCTGATCATCTGCTATGCCTACGGCTTCAACGGCCTGCAGGCATTCAACATGGCAAGCGCCCTTGAGTACTACATTCCCGATTACGCCACCAACGGCGCGGCTATGGCTCTGGGCATCGTGCTCGTTGTGATGACCGCGTTCGTCATTTTCGGCGGTTCCAAGCGCATCAGCATCATCACCTCTATCGTGGTGCCTGTCATGGCTCTGGCCTATATCGGTCTGGGCATCTTCATCACCCTGACCAACCTCGACAAGCTCCCCGAGGTCTTCAGCGTCATCGCTGCTTCCGCCTTCGACTTCCAGTCGATCTTCGGCGGCTTCGCGGGCTCCGTCGTCGTTTTGGGCATCAAGCGCGGCCTGTTCTCCAACGAGGCAGGTATGGGTTCCGCCCCGAACGCCGCTGCTACCGCAAGCGTTTCGCACCCGGTCAAGCAGGGTCTGGTCCAGACGCTGTCCGTCTATATCGACACTCTGGTCGTCTGCACCTGCTCCGCTTTCATGGTCTTGATCTTCTATGTTCAGTCCGGCGGCACCTTCGGCGAACTCAACGGCATGCCTCTCGTGCAGATGGCCGTCAACTCCGCCGTCGGCGAGATGGGCATCCACTTCGTGACCTTCGCGATTTTCGCATTCGCGTTCTCCAGCCTGATCGGCAACTACTTCTATGCTGAAAGCAATATGCGCTTCATCAAGAACAGCCCGGTCGTTCTGACGATCTTCCGCGTCACCGTTCTGATCGCGATTTTCGTCGGCTGCCTGAACAGCTTCGATCTGGCATGGAACCTGGCCGACATCACCATGGGCTTCATGGCCATCGTCAACCTGATCGCTATCCTGCTTTTGGGCAAGTGGGCGTTCAAGGCTCTCGATGACTACACGGCCCAGAAGAAGGCCGGCAAGGACCCTGTGTTCGTGGCTGACAATATCGAAGGCCTGCCCAAGACGGAGTGCTGGCATATCGGCAGCGACGACCTCAAAGACGTCGGCCCTCAGCCTGTCAAGGAATACTTCGAAGAGGCCATCGACGCCGGCGGCGACTCCTTCGAACCTTTGAAGTAACATCGCTTCGAGACATGCTTCATTCGAAAGGCCCCTCTTATGAGGGGCCTTTTCGTATTCAGGGCGAAAACCCTTCTTCATCGGGCGTATCGAGTGCGAATACGATTCTCCTACGGACGCGAGACGACGTCGTTTTTCGTAGAGTGGAGGGCAGAAGGAACGATTTCGCGCTCGACGCGAGCGCGATGAGGGAATCCAGGAGGGAATGCCATGGCTATGGTGGTTAGGGAAGTGCGCGATCCGGAATACGTGCCGAACGGAAATGAAATCGCCGTGATCAAGACCGCGCGCGGCACGGTTCGCGTGAAGCTTTACGGCCTCGAATGCCCGCTGACCGTGGGCCAGTTCGTGCAGCTTGCCCAGGACGGCTTCTACGACAATCTGGCTTTTCATGCGAGGAAAGAAGATTCCGTCGTGCTGGGAGGGTGCCCTATAACGCGCAACATGCCCCCCAATCAGGTGTACCAGGCCGTGCATGGCGTACTGCACGGCATGCATCCCGGCACGGGCGAGGCCAAATACCGCATCAGGGACGAGTGGGCCTCCAACCCCAGAAACCATCACGAGGACGGGTCCATCGTGATGGCGCACAA
>USLD01000117.1 GCA_900555495.1 uncultured Slackia sp.
GTAGCGGGCGATGAAGGGGATGGTGTTTCCGTCGTCGATGAGCGCGACGACGGCTTCGGCCTGCGCGGGCGATACGCCGAGCTCGCGCGCCAGGGTTTCGATGATGTGCGGCATAGGTGCTCCGATGGGTCGGCCGCGGCGGATCGCGCTTCGAGGCGTCCGTCCGCGGAAAGCGGTTCGATGTCGTCCGAGCATTCTAACGCCGCCGCCCGTCGCGCGCCCGCCATGCGCGAAAAGCCCTCAAAGAGGAAAGGCCCGCACGAGGCGGGCCTTTCCGAGGAGGGGTGTGCGGCCGTAGGGGTCGCGGGCGCGTGGCGGGGCGTTATGCTTGCGCGTCGGTGATGCCGACGTTCGGGCGGTTGACGTATTCGCCCTCGTCGGGGGTTTCGCTGCCGGGATCGCTCGGCAGGTCGGCCACGGTTTCCAGGCGGATCTCGACGATGTTGCGTGCGAAGTACTTCGCGGCGGTCGAATCGATCCACAGCTGGTTGGTGCCGCCGACCGACTCGCTCAGCGCTTTGTCGTTGATCTGGCTGGCCACGACGGCCTGGCGCTGCATCACATAGGCCAGAGGAAGCTTGATCATGTGGCCGTCTTCGGACACGAGCGTGACCACGTTGACGCTTTCGTCGGGCGCGGCCTTCTCGATGATGGAGGCCAGGGGCACGCCTGCGACCTTGGCGTTGATGGCGGCCAGGCCGCCCACGCCGTTGGAGGCGCAGGAGCAGCCCATGACGGTGCTGGTCTGCTCGTCGCTTTCAAGCTCGGCCAGGGTGGCGGAGTATTCGTTGGCGACGTCGCCCGTCACCGAGATGGTCCAATCGCTCGGGGAGGCGATGGTGAGCTCGGTGGCCGCATTGCACAGGGCTGCGGCGCCGCGGTTGAATACGGCCGCGATCTTCTCGTTCGGGGTGAGGACGGCCTGGGAGTATCCGAAGTCGCCCTGGACGTTCGCCACGGACTTCTCATCGGAGGGATGGGAGGCGTCGACGTGGGTCCATGTTTGCGTTGCGTCGGTGTCGACAGATGCTGCGTCGGCGGGTGCCGTAGAGGCCACGGCGATGGCGGGGGCGAGCAGCGTGATTCCGGTTGCGGCGCTGACTACTTTGATTCCGATGTTTTTCATGGCTCCCCCTTTCTTTATTCGACGTTGAAGAACAGCTGGGAAGGATCGGTGCTCACGCTGCCGTCTGCGCCGATGGCGCGGACTTTGAGCAGGTACGAGCCGGGCTTTTCGGGCGTGTAGACGAACTTCCAGTTCACCCAGCGCATGACGTCGGTTTCGCCGAGGTCGTAGCGCGTCCACGTGGCGCCCTTGTCGAGCGAGATCTCGACGGCGGTCACGGGAACTTCGTAGGCGTCTGCGAAGCCTTCGAATTCGATCGGCTCGCCGGCGGGGAAGATGGTTCCGTTGGCGTAGTTGAACACGGCCGTGTTGGGCTTATTGAACATCTCGCCGGTCTTGGGGTTGGTGAAGCCTTTGTAGTACACGGGGGCCTTCTCGTCCTGCGAGAACTTCAGTTCCACGGGGCGCTTGGTGTAGTGGGCGCCGCCCAGGGTGGGGGTCCACAGCTGCACCGGGTAGCCCTGGAGCATGCCGAGCTTCTCGCCGTTGATTTCGGTGACCAGCAGGATGTCGTCCTTGAGGGCCTCGACGTATTCCTGAGGCAGCGGGTAGACGTCCCAGCCGTCGTCGGCGATGGAGTGCAAGGCGTTGTACGACGCGGGGTCGACGCCGGCCTTCTCCATGATCGCAGACAGCGGGATGCCCTTCACTTCGGCGTTCATGATGTAAGCGCCGCCCGGCGGGTTGGTCTGGCAGTCGAGCTTCATGACGCGCTCGACCATCTGGTCTTCGAAGTCGGCGAGCTTGAAGGTGAATTCGTTGTCGACGGCGCCGGTGACCTTGATCTCCCAAGAGTCGTATGCTTCCTGAGAAGTGTCGTTATCGGGCGTGATGCCCTTGTGGTCGGCGTTCTCCCAATAATAGAAGAGCTGGTCGGTCGGGGTGATGGAGTCCTGCGTGAAGCTGAAATCGCCCTCGGCGTTCGGGACGGGCGTGATGCCCATGTATGCCGTGTCGTATTTCACGAGGTCCCAAAGCTGGTATTCGCCGGTCTTGGGGTTGATGTAGTGGCAGGAATCGCAATTGCCTTCGAATTCGTCGCTATTCATGTGCAGGGCGTGCATGCTGTCCTGGAGGAACAGCGCCTTGGAATGGCACATGTAGCAGAATTTCGTGGTGGCATCTACGTTGTAGGGATTCCACAGCTTGGGATGCGTGGCGGGCAGAAGCTGCGTGGCGTCCAGAATCGAGCCGTGGCATCCTTCGGCCTCGCATCCGCGCTTGTCGCCGCCCAAGATGGCGGTGTTCCACATGTACGGATCGTTCGGGATCATTTGGACGCGCGTTCCGTCTTCCTTTTCGGTGACGACGGGAGCGTAGTAGGCATTGGCCGCCTCGTTCTTTTCGGCGCCTTGCAGCGTTTCGATGCGTTCGGCTTCGTCGACGGCGGCTTCGGTCTTCTGCTGTTCGGTCCCTTCTTGCGACGAGTCTTGCTGAGGCGCGCACGCCCACAGGCACGCCGAGAGGGCGAACACGCCTGAGATGGTGCCGACGAGGGCTAACGTGCGTTTCTTCATGGCCCCTCCTTTCATGAAATTCCCCTGAGGCCGCCATCTCTTGCAAGCGGCCTCCTTTCGTCGCAAACTATCCCAAGCTCGACGTCTTGTCATCGACAGGAACTCATGAATGGTATCATTTCTGAGTAATCGCAGGTCAAATGCGGTGTTGAGATACATATCAGTAGTTTTTACCGATACGGAAGGACGTCTTGTATGGGGGGGAACGAGACCGATTCCGCAGCGATCGGGGCTGGCCTTGTCGCGCGCGGCGCCGCTTTGGCGAAAGAAGAGTTTTCGAAGCTGTCGTGGCTTCATGTTTTCGGCTTCGCGATATGCCAGTCGTGGACGGTGCTGTGTTTCGCGCTTCCGGACCCGGTCACGTATGCGGATCCGTTTCTCGACCTGCGCTGGTTGTCGGCGTTGTCGACGTGCGTGCTGCTGGCGTTGTTCTGCGTCGTGCATCGGCGCATGCCTTTGCGCGTCGGCAAGAATGCGGCCGTGTTTTCCATCGCGGCCGTGGCGAGCGTTTCGAGCGCGCTGGGACCGGCGAGCGTCCTTTTCCCCGAATCGTCGGCCGTGCTTTTGACGGTCGCTGCGGCAGGGTTGGGCGTGGGATTCGCGTTTCTTCCCATCGTGTGGCTGTCCGTCTTCTGGACGTCGCGCGAGGGTGCGGGGCTTATAGCGAGCCTCGTTCTGGCGGCGGTGCTGACGTATCCGCTTGCGAACACGGTGGTCGCCGGAACGCAGGGGACGTGGGCCGTCGTCGCGGCGTGCTCGCTTCTGCCGATGCTTTCGGCGGCCATGCTTCCTCGCGAAGACGCGGTGGAGCGACCCGGTGCCGCCGCGCTTCCTGCGGTAAAGAGGGGTTTTCGCGAGCTCGAGTCTTCGGAGCGCGATATCCTGGTGCGTTTCTGCCTGTGCCTGTTTTTCGTGGTGGCCATCATCGAACTATGCCGAAACGTTCTTCTCGGCGGCGCGCAGGCGACGTTTTTCGCCGGCGCGGCCAACTTGGTGGGCATCCTGCTCAGGTGTTTCTTCGGGGCGTGGCTGGTGGTCGTTTTCGCGAAGCGCAGCATGGACGCCGTTTCGCGGGTGTATCGCGGGTCGTTTCTTCTCGTGCTCGCGGTGGTGCTGGCCATTCCTTTCATCATGGAAGGCAACTGGGCGGCCCATGTGGTTCTCGACATGGGGGCGTTCTGCTTCGAGGCCGTCATGATGATGGTTCTGTTCGAAGTGGTTTCCGCGCTAGCCATAGACGCTATTCTTCTGTTCGCGCTGACGCGTGCCGTATGGGCTGCCGGCGTCGTGGCCGGCATCGACGTGAGCGGCTACGGCTTCAGGGCCGATCCGTCGCTTATCTTGTTCGGCGTCGCGGTCATGGGCGTGGCATGCGCCTTCATGTTCGTATTCGTGTTCACGGATGCGCACTGCACCAGGGTGCTGGCGAAATCGTGCGAGCGCGCGCATGCCACTCCGTTCAAGGACCAATGCAGGCTCGCGGCCCTCGATGCGGGGCTTTCCGATCGCGAATCGGAGGTCATGGCCATGGTGGCGAAGGGAAGGTCGTCGCAGCGCGTCGCCGACGACCTGGGTGTTTCGTTGTCGACGGTGAACTCCCATGTCTATCATATTTATCAGAAGATGGGGGTCCACTCCCGTCAGCAGATGCTCGATAGAATCGAGTCGTATGCGTCCGATTCTACGAATCCAGAGGTTCTTGGGAAGCGACGAGCGTGACGGCATCGGGTTCGGGCGAGCATGCGCCGTCTTCGTTGACCGATCGGACGAGCAGGGTGTAGACGCCTTCCTCTTCGGGCGTGTAGGCGAACTTCCAGTGCACGAGCTTGTCGGAGGAGGCGCCTTCGGTTTCGTAGCGCGTCCAAGTCGTTCCCTTGTCCATGGAGAATTCCATCGCCACGATCCGTTTGTCGTAATCGGTGGCGTAGCCTTCGAGCGTGATGGGGCTGCCTACGCGGCAATGCTGGGTGGGAATCATGGCTGCTCCTTTCTTTCGTCTGGCGCCATTGTCCTTCAAAGCGGGTGTGCGCGCATCGTATGAAACTGCTGATTCCGGCAGCGATGCGCGCATTCGCCGCTGTCCATCTATTATCGAGCCATGTACGGGGGGAAGGCCCGCAGGACCGCTGCCGCGGCGAAGGGGACCGATACGAAGAAAGCCCGCAT
>USLD01000118.1 GCA_900555495.1 uncultured Slackia sp.
GAGCGTCCGGCTGATAACCGGGAGGTCACAAGTTCGAATCTTGTCAGGTCCACCACTTTCTTTCGCAATAAACACCCCAGCGAGAGCCGAGTCGCCGCTGGGGTGTTTATTACTGTCTCCGTGGGGGTTTAGCTCAGCTGGGAGAGCGCGGGCTTTGCAAGCCTGAGGTCAGGGGTTCGATCCCCCTAAGCTCCACCACGAATGTCATGCAGGTTCGTTCGAACCTGCATTTTTTTATTCCCGTACCTCTCTTTCCACGGTCGTCTACCCCATTCGTCTCGCCTATTTGTCGCCTCTCCGGGCTTTTCCCGCAGAACCATCGCGTTACCTCGGACGATGTTATAATGGCCCGTCGCAAAAAAGCGAAAGGCGAAAGAAACGAAGGGAGCGGCGTGAATCGCATCGAAGCGCTTAACATTCTCGGCCTCGACGATGACGCTACGGCCCAAGACATCAAAACCGCCTACAAAGAATGCGTGCAGATCTTCCACCCCGACCGCTTCGCGGGCAATAAAAAGCTTCAGGAACGCGCGACCGAGCAATTCAAGCGCCTTCAGGATGCTTACGAATTCCTCAGATCGGGCCGCGGGTCGAAGGAGACGTCCGGTTCCGCTCGGTCGTCTCGGTCGGTTTCCTACGCGGAAGCGCAGCTCGCCGGTCTCGCTGCCGCCAGGACGCAACTCGTCGCCCAGCGCGACGCCCTGTATGATGAACGCCGCAACGCCGTCATCATGATGGCCGTCGGCGCCGTGGGGGCCATTCTCGGAAGGCGCGTCATCTGGATCGCAGGCATCGCGGGCGCGCTTATCGTCTGGGGAATCGTTTCGGTGATCGCGGCGTGTCAAAACATCTCCACCATCAACGATCACCTCAAAGAGATAGATATGCAGAAACGCCAACTTGAACAAGATTGGGAAGAAGACTGATGAAGCAAGAAAACATCCGTAACGTAGCCATCATCGCGCACGTCGACCATGGCAAGACCACGATGGTCGACCGCCTCCTGTTCGCCGCGAACGTGTTCCGCAGCAATCAGCAGGTCGAGGAACGCGTGCTCGACAGCAACGATCAGGAGCGCGAGCGCGGCATCACCATTCTGTCGAAGAATATCTCGGTCCAGTACAAAGACACGAAGATCAACGTCATCGACACCCCGGGCCACGCCGACTTCGGCGGCGAGGTCGAGCGCGTCCTCAACATGGCCGACGGCGCCCTGTTGATCGTCGACGCCTACGAGGGCCCCAAGCCCCAGACCCGCTTCGTGCTTTCGCACGCCCTCGAGCTCGGTCTGCGCATCGTCGTGGTCGTCAACAAGATCGACCGCCCCAACGCCGATCCGCATGCCGCCGTCGACAAGGTGTTCGACCTCATGGTCGAACTCGGCGCCAGCGACGAGCAGCTCGATTTCCCCGTGGTGTACGCTTCGGCCGTCAACGGCTATGCCCGCTTCGATCCCGAAGACGGCAACATGGACATGATCCCGCTGCTCGACACCATCATCAAGGAAATCCCCGCCCCCGAGGTCGAAATCGACGCTCCCGTTGCGCTGCAGGTCTGCACGATCGACCACAGCAGCTACGAGGGCCGCATCGGCATCGGCCGCCTGCATAGCGGCGTCATGCACGAGAAAGAGCTCGTGCTGGTGAAGAAAGCCGACGGTTCCGAATACAACGCCCAGGTCCGCAAGGTGTACACCTTCGAGAACCTCGGCAAGAACGAGGTCCCCGAAGCCCAGGCCGGCGACATCATCGCAGTTATCGGCATCGAGGACGCCGACATCGGAGATATCATCACCGACCGCGAGAACCCGGTCGAGCTCGACCCCATCGCCGTCGAAGAGCCCACCATGGCCGTCGTGTTCGAGGCCTCCACGAGCCCGATCGTCGGCCGCGAGGGCGACATCGTCGGCGCCCGTCAGCTGAAAGAGCGCCTCATGCGCGAGAAGGAGAGCAACATCTCCATGCGCATCGAGGAGACCGAGGACCATTCCGGCGTCCGCGTCGCGGGTCGCGGCGTCCTGCATCTGTCCGTCCTCATGGAGACCATGCGCCGCGAGGGCTTCGAGTTCCAGGTCGGCCGTCCCCAGGTCGTCTACAAGGTCGACGAGAACGGCAACAAGCTCGAGCCGGTCGAGGAGGCCACCGTCGACGTTCCCAACGACTACGCCGGCAAGGTCATCGAGGTTCTGGGCACCGCGGGCGGCATCATGGAGGATATGGTCACCGACGAGATCGCCACGCACCTCACCTTCCGCATCCCCTCTCGCGGCACCATGGGACTGAAGACTCGCGTGCTCAATGTGAGCCACGGCGAGGCCATTCTGTTCCATCACTTCCGCGAGTACGGCCCCTACTCCGGCGAGATGACCGGCCGCAAGAACGGCGGCATGATCGCCATGAGCACCGGCAAGGCCGTCGCGTATGCGCTCGACACGCTGCAGGAGCGCGGCCGTCTGTTCGTCGGTCCTGGCGACGAATGCTATGAGGGCATGATCGTCGGCGAGAGCGCCAAGGAAGGCGACATGGTGGTCAACGTCGAGAAAGCGAAGTCTCTGGGCAACCAGCGTTCTTCGTCGGCCGACAAGGCGATCCAGCTCACGCCTCCGATCACCTTCACTCTTGAGGAGGCTCTCGAATACATCGAGGACGACGAGCTTGTCGAGGTGACGCCGCAGAGCATCCGTCTGCGCAAGCGTCTGCTTTCCGCCGTCGACCGCCGCAAGGCGAACAAGAAATAGGGCGCGCAAAGCGTCGAAAGATAGCCGCTGCATGCGGTAGAGGAATCGGGTCCGAAGCTCTGCTTTCGGGCCCGATTTTCATTTCACGCTGGAAAAGCCGAGCGATTTGTGGCCGATAGCCGTCTCGCGCTTCGCCAAAAAGGGTGAAAAAAGGCGGGTGGTTTGGCCGAATGCGCATGCCCTATACTCCTTTTCGAGTAAAAAGCGCGGTCGTTATGGGTGTATTGTGGACGCTTCTTCGCCTTTCGGGGCGTGTGGCACAATACCCATCGCTATACCGAAGGAGAGTTCTCCTTGGCATTATTGTTTCGAGAGGTGTGACTGATGAAAACTTCTGGCTTGTTGAGGGCTGCGTGCGTCGCCGCTTTGACGGTTACGTGCGGTCTCGGCCTCGTGGCGTGCTCGGGCGAATCGAACGGCGATTCTTCGGGCGCCGACATCAATGACGTTTCCGGCGGCGTCGCCGCAACGGTGAACGGAACCGAGCTCGGCGAAAAGGCGATTACCGCCTATGTCGATAGCTTCCGCTCTTCTAACGGCTTGACGGAAGATTCCGACTGGGCCCAGTGGATGGTCGACAACGGCCTCGATGCCACCGCCGTCCGCGAGGAAGTCATCGATTACTACGTGAGCCAGGAGCTCATTCGCCAAGCTGCTGAAGAAAACGGCGTCGTGGTCGACGACGCTCAGGTGGACGAGCAGATTTCCACCATGCGCGGCTACTATTCTTCTGATGAAGAGTGGAAGAACGCCCTTCAGGCCGTCGGCGTGACCGAGGACCGCTATCGCGATATGATCAAGCTGAACCTCATCGAAGCGGGCCTCATGGACAAGGTGGCTACGGTCGAAGAGCCCACCGAGGAAGAAATGCTGCAGTATGCCCAGATGTATGCCTCTGCATACGATGGCGCTAAGAAATCCAGCCATATCCTGTTCGCCTCCGAGGATCAGGCTACGGCCCAGGAAGTCCTCGACAAGATCAACGCCGGCGAACTTGATTTCGCCGAGGCCGCGACTCAGTATTCCACCGACGAGGGCTCCAAGGAAGACGGCGGCAACGTGGGCTGGGATAAGCTGACCACCTTCGTCGAGGAGTACCAGACCGCCCTCGACGGCCTTGAGAAGGATCAAGTGAGCGGCCTTGTCACCACGAATTACGGCATTCACATCATCAAGTGCACCGATGTGTTCACCGCTCCCGAAGAAGTGACTTCCATGGACCAGATTCCTGCCGAGTTCACCGACAGCATCAAGAAGTCTATCGAGTCCTCGAGCAGGAGCCAGGCGTACTCCGACTGGTATGCCGGTTATAAGGAAAGCGCCGAAATCGTCATCAACGACATGCCGGCCGATGTTTCCTACAACGTCGACACCGCAGGCGTGACTCCGAGCATCTCTGAAGACGTGGCTGCTCCCGGCGTTCCTGGCGGTTCGTCGACCGACGATGCCGCTACCGAATCGGCCGACCAGACGAATCAGGCCGATGGCGAGCAGGCTGCCGATGAGCAGGCTGAGGGCGCAGAAGAGTCGGCTACCGATTCCGCTCAGGTTCCCGAGACCGACGGAACTACCACCGCCCGCTAAGCCCGTTTGCAACGACTGAATAAGACCGCCCTTGGCGGTCTTATTTATTTTCAAATAAGTCTGGTAATTTTTCTCGCTTTTGCTATACTTTATTGCCGCTGCATGAGATATGCAGGCAACCGAATATGGAGAGATGTCCGAGCTGGCCGAAGGAGCACGATTGGAAATCGTGTATGCGCCAAAAGCGTATCTGGGGTTCGAATCCCCATCTCTCCGCCAGAATTTTCAACGCCGTTCCTAAGAACGGCGTTTTCGTTTTAGGCGCATGCCTCCGATTCTCGTTCGCCTTCGTCTTCGGCGCGCGTTGTGTTTCACGTGAAACGCTTGTCCGATTCTGTCGAACCTGTTACTATGCACTACTGCGCATGGCAGATGCCATGTCATCCTGCGGAGGGGTGGC
>USLD01000119.1 GCA_900555495.1 uncultured Slackia sp.
CGTGCGCGTCGCAGACTCCGTGCTCACCTATCCCGACGGCACGTTCGATGCGGTGCTCTACGAATGCCCGCTCGAAAAGCCCCGTCCCTAGCTTTCGCGCATCGCGAAAAAAACGGCCGCAGGCGGCGCGTCGAATGCGACGAGCCGACCCGCGGCCGTTTCCTCTTACGGCGCGAACCCTGCGCTACCAGTTGCCGAAAATGAAGCGCTGGATGTCTTGGTTCAGCATGATGATGAAAAACCCTATGAACAGCGCCATGCCCGCGATGCTCATATAGTTCATGGCCTTGTAGCCCACCGCCCTGCGCGAGATCTTCTGGAAAATCTCGATTACGAAGCGGCCGCCGTCGAGGGGCGGGATCGGCAGCAGGTTCATGATGCCGAGCGACACCGAAATCATGGCCATGAACTGGAGGAACATGGCGAGGCCCGCATCGGCGTACATCTTCGACATGACGGCCATGCCCATGATCGACGTGGAGCCCGACACCGTTTCGGCGGCAGTCTGCGGATTGAACAGGCCCGCCACGGCTTGCGCCACCAGCACGATATAGTTCACGCCGCCCTGGACGGCCTCGACGGGCGTGAGCACGATATGCTGCTGGATGACGCCCGCCTCGTCAACGATGTCGACTCCGATCACCGAAAACGCCACCACCAGCAGCACGATGGCCACCAGCAGATTCATGAACACGCCGGCCAGCAGGATGACCGAACGCTTCCAAAACGGCAGCGCGCGATACGTCTGCGCGCGTTCGGACAGATACAGCTCGTGCGCGTCGGAGAACTCGCGCGGAGTGCCTTCGGCCAGGTCGATGCCGCGCTTCTTGTTCTTGTACGCGCGGGTGCGAAAGATATTGTGCTCGTCTTCTTTCTTCGGACCCGTCAGGCAGCCCCAGTCTTCCAGCACGTAAAGCACGTCGCACGCCTCCTGGATGGTGATTCCCATCTCTTCGGCCAAGTCGTCGGCATACACGGTGCCATGCTTGTAGGCGAAAGCGAGCGCGCCTTCGATATGCGGATTTTCGGGGCCCGGCTCCATGCCGCACACTTTGGCATAACCGCCCAGCGGCACCGCCGTCACGCCGAAGCGCGTACCGCGCCAGGTGAACCCGACGCTGGGGCCAGGAAAGCCGATCATGAACTCGGTCACGCGCACGCCGAACGCACGCGCCGCCAGGTAATGGCCGCCCTCGTGCACGAACACGAGCACCGAAAGCACGATGGCCAGGTACAGAATCATCATCACGATATCCATAGGAGGAATCCTTCTCGCAATATCTCATGCAGCGCGGCCGCGACGCAGACGGCGGCCGCACGCGTCTCTTTCGCCTGCGTTTATACCGGCTCGCCCGACGCGCGGCCGTGCGCGACGGCGCCATGGGCGCGAAACGCGCAAACAAAACGCAACGAAACGCCCTGCTGCGTCGCACGGCGTAGGAATCGCGCGGCGTTCGGCAAGGGCATATGCGCACGAAAACGCCCCGGCGCATATGCCCGGGGCGCTGGGAATCGGTTTTCGAAAAGCCTATTTGAACTGACTCGGGTGCTTTTCGAAGAAATCGGTGCGCGGCGGAAGCTCCACCACGGCGTGACGGCCGGCCGCACGCTCGTCCTCGGCACACAGCTCATCCATGCCCTCGAACGCCTCGTTCCACGAGAACACGCGTTCGACGGGAAGGTTCAGATGGAAGGCGATCTTCTCGCAGCCGGCAGGCGCAACGGGGTGCATGAGCAGCGTGCAGACGCGCAGCAGATAGAAGCTGTCCAGAAGAACCTGGCGGCGCGCATCGGCATCGTCGGCGGTATCGGCGGCCTTGATGCCGTCGGCCCACCGCTTCTGCGACCAACGCACGAAGTCGTCGAGCAGCGTCATGATCGAATGCAGCTCGGCGCGGTGCATGATGCGCTCGTATTCGGCCATGGCCTCATGCGCGCGCTCGATCACGGCAGGGCTCGGCGAGCCCAGGGGCATGAAGCCGCCGAAGCTCTTCTGCGCCTCGTAGAAGCAGCTGCGCGCCAGACGATTGAACACGTTGGTAAGCAGCGCGCCTTCTTTGAGCACCGGGTCGGCCACGCGCGGGTCGGTGCGCTTCTGCTCGTCCGGATCGAACGGCTTGGGCTTGAAGCCGACCGATTTCTGATCGAGACCCAGACCCAGCCAGTGCGCGCGCAGCTGTTCGACCGTGTAATGCTCGAGCAGGTCGTCTGCCGAAGGCGGCTTGACCGCACCCGAGGACGACGCTTTATGCTTGCCGAGCAGGATATGATGGTTCGCGATCAGGCGCGTCTGCTGCAGCTGGCCCTCGGCAGGCTCGGCCTGCATGGCGTTGCCGTCCTCGAGACCGACCCACAACGCAGGCTGGGCCACGCCGTAGAAATACAGGTTGTCCTGGCCGATGAACTGATAGACGCAAGCATCGGATGAGCACCACCAGTCGCGCACGGCCTCCAGGCTTTCTCCGCGCTCTTCCAGCGCCGTGGCGCTGAAGCTGATCGGCGCCCACAGGCTTTCGGGCCAGCACCATACGGTCAAGCCTTCCACGCCGTCCATCTCGGGAACTTTCACGCCCCATTCCACATTGCCGGAAATACGGAACGGCACCAAAGCCTTGCCCGTGCGGAAACGCACGCCCGCCTCGAACAGCACGTCGCGGGCCGTATCGCGGTCCTCGATGCTTTCGAATTCGATTTCGAAGGACTGCTTGCCCTTTTCGGCTTCGTGGAACGTATGCGCGGGAAGCTTATCGGCGATCGCGCGGTAATCTTCCTCGAGCTCGTTTTTGATGTACATGACAGGCGGCACCAGGAATTCCTTTGCGCCCTTCACCACGACGGGACGCACTTCCTCGTCGGCTTCGAGGCGTGCGGCATGCTCCTGCAGCTGCGTGCGGAAATTGGGCAGGTCGAAATACCAGTTGCGCACAGGACGCATTTCGGGGACCTCGCCCGTCAGCGTGGACACCGGCGCGATGAGGTCTTCGGGGTTGAACTGGTGGCCCAGCTCGCACTCGTCGGCGTAGGCCTTTTCCGACTTGCAGCCCTGCACGGGGCAATGGCCCAGCACTTGGCGGCCGTTCAGAAACGCGCCGGCCTTCGCATCGTAGAACTGCAGGGTCTCCATCGTCTTCAGGTGGCCGTTTTCATGCAGGCGGCGCAGCACGGCGTCGGTGACCTGCTGGTGCACTTCGCCCGCGCGGCCCATGCCGCTTCCCTCATAGATGGAAAGCGAGATGTCGTAGGCGTCGAGCGTCGCTTTCTGCGCGTCGTGATTGCGCTGCACGTAATCGCGGATGTCGCCCTCGAAACCGCCCTCGCAGGCGGCGCAGGCTTTGCGATAGCCCTCCTGGATGGGAGAGCCGAAGCAGTCGGTGCCCGAAACGAACAGGACGTTTTCGGCGCCCAAGCGGTCGCGCAGGAAGCGCGCGTAGGCGTCGGCGGGGACGAACACGCCGGCGACGTGTCCGAAATGAAGCTTCTTGTTGCCGTACGGCATGCCCGCCGTCACCACGGCGCGCTTCGGCCAAGATACCGTGCTCAGATAACTCACGAAAGAACACCTTCCTGTTTCAACAACCCGATCAGCTCTTCGACGGCCTGCGAAGACTCCGAAGAACCGAACAAATCCATCAATGCGCCCAAGTCGGCCGAAGAAGGCGTCAGCTGCACCACGTCGTAAGACGGGGCGCCCTCATAGGCGTCGTATTCGATTCCGCCCAGCTCGGCGGCCTTATCGAGAGCGGCGTCATAGATGCCCACCTCGTCCGCCAGGCCGTTTTCGACGGCTCGGCTGCCGGCGAATTGCATGCCCGTCGCAAGGGCGCGCACCTCGTCGACCGACATGCCGCGGCCTTCGGCCACATTGCGAATGAACGTCTCGTTGATCGTGTCGACGAGCTCTTGGTAATACGCGCGCTCCTCGTCGGTCAAAGGACGCGTGCCGTAGCTGGAATCCTTGGAATCGGCCGAAGCGATATTATCCACCGAAATGCCCAGCATATCCATCAGACCCGACAAATCGGTGACTTGCATGATGGTTCCGATAGCCCCGATAGCCGTGGTCTCGTTCACGAAGATATAGTCGGCCTGGCTGGAAATCTCGTATGCGGCGCTGCAGTTCATCGAAGCGCTCGACACCACCACCGGCTTGGAGAAATCGCGCACGTAGGCCGCCATTTCCTCGCCCGCCGTGGCCACGCCGCCGCCCGAGTCGACGCGCAGCACCACGGCCTTGACCTCCTCATCCCGGCGCAAATCGGCCAGTTTCGCCGCAAGCGTCTCGCCGCCCACCTCACGTTCCGGAGCCTCTCCGTCCACAATATCGCCTTCGGCATAGAGCACGGCGATCCGGTTGCCGGATCCTTTACCGCCGCTGCTGCCGACCTGACCCTGCATCACATAATCTTCCAACGAAATGAACCGGGTCTCCTGCTGCCCTGTCATCCCGGCCAGCATCGCCTCCATATCAGCGCTGTAAGCGAGTGAATCGACCATTTTTTTCTCCACTGCAAGCGCAGCATCGCCGATGGCAAGGGTCGAGGCATACTGTTGCAGTGCCGCCGAGTCGAGCGACCGCGCACGAGCGATTCCCCCCACGACATGCGACCAGATCGTGCCGATCAACTCTTCGGTTTGCCGACGGTTCTCGGGCCTCATCCGGTCCATAATAAACGGTTCCACGGCGGCTTTATAGGCACCGTGCCGGATCACT
>USLD01000120.1 GCA_900555495.1 uncultured Slackia sp.
CGTTTTCCATCGTGTTCCTTTCGGCCGAGTTCTTCCTTCCGCTGCGTACGCTCGGTTCGTTCTTTCATACGGCCATGGGAGGCATGGCCGTCGCGGACAAGATGTTTTCCATTCTCGATGCGCCTGAGCCGCCGCCTGCTACGGCGGAAATCCCCGCCGGCGCCGGCGATGTGCGCTGCGAGGGCGTCGGATATTCTTACGACGGATCGCGCTTCGTCCTTTCCGATGTCGATTTTTACGCCTCGCGCGGTTCCTTTGTCGGGGTGGTCGGCCCGAGCGGATCGGGAAAGTCGACGTTCGCGGGGGTGCTCGCCGGAGCCAACAGGGCTTTCAGAGGAACGGTGAGAATCGGCGGAGTCGACGTCGGGCAGGCGTCGGCGGCGTCTCTTTCGCGCGCGGTGACCTACGTCTCGTTTTCGAGTCGTCTGTTCACGGGAACGGTTGCCGAGAATCTGCGCCTTGCCGACCCCGATGCCGACGATGAGTCCCTCTGGAGCGTGCTCGAGCGTTGCCGTCTTGCGGGGTTCGTGCGCTCGCTCGGCGGACTCGGCGCCGTCGTCGGCCCCGATGCGGCCAATCTTTCGGGAGGGCAGCGCCAGCGACTCGTTTTGGCGCGCTCTCTCTTGCACGATTCGGCCGTTTATATCTTTGACGAGGCGACGTCGAACATCGACGCGCGAAGCGAACATGCGATCATGGACGTCATCGAGGAGCTGGCTCGGGAGAAGACGGTCGTCGTGATATCGCATCGCCTGGCGACCCTTCGCCGCGCGAAGCTGATTTACGTGTTCGACGGCGGTCGCGTGGTTCAGGTCGGCACGCACGATGGACTGGCGGCCGAGCGGGGCTGCTACGCTGAAATGTGGAGCGAGCAGGAAAAGCTCGAGCGCTTCACGGATGATGCCTGCGGCGACGAGGCGTCCGAATGCGATCCGTCGTCGCAGGCGGATTCGATATGCGGCGAGCGCGCGGGCGAATGGCGGAAGCCATGCGTTCCGAAGCGGCGCTCGAAGACGTCGGTGATAGCGGGCCTGATCGGGCTCGTCGGGCCGCTCGCCTTCGTTATGCTGCTGGCCGTCGCGCTGGGCATCCTCGGTTTTCTCGCCGCGATCGGGTTGACGGTATTCGCGGCCGCCGCCCTTCTTGCCGTCGCAGGCGTTCCCATGGGCGCGCCTGCCGGGGCGTTCGTCGCTGCGGCGGGCGTATGCGCCGTCGTCCGCGGCCCTTTGCGTTACGGAGAGCAGCTGTGCAATCACTACCTTGCATTCAAGGTGCTGGCGGATGTGCGCGACAGGGTGTTCGCCCGCCTGCGCGTTCTCGCCCCTGCGAAACTCGAAGGGCGAGACAAGGGGGACCTGGTGTCGCTTATCACGTCCGATGTCGAACTGCTCGAGGTGTTTTTCGCCCATACGCTTTCGCCCGTCGCGATCGCCACGTCCGTTTCGGCCGTCATGGTCGCATTCATCGCTTCGATTTCTCCTGCGCTCGGGGTCTTTTCCGCCTGCGCATACCTGGCGGTCGGAGCGGCGATCCCGTTCGCGGCCTCGAAAGCCGCAGGCGCGCTGCCGCCTAGGGTGCGCGACGGCATGGGAAGGCTGAATTCCTTCGTGCTCGAAAGCCTGCGCGGCCTGCGCGAGACGCTGCAGTTCTCGGGGCAGGACGCCCGAGCGCGCGGTTTGGACGCATGTATGGAAGAGGTGGGCCGCGACTCCATGTGTCTGAAGAGGCGCGCGGCTCTCGCATTCGCGGGGACGGGAGCGACGGTGTTGGCCTTCGACATCGCGATGATCGCGGTTTCTTCGGGCCTCGTCATGCAGGGGGCGGTGCCGTTTGCAGCGGCCGTTCTCACAAGCGCGGCCCTCATGTCGTCGTTCGGACCGGTGATAGCGCTCGCGGACCTTGGAAGCACGCTGCAAGGCACCCTCGCCGCAGGAGCACGCGTGCTCGACTTGATGGAAGAGCGCCCTGAAACGCCGGATGTGCTGGAAGGAGAGCATCTGGAGGGCTTCTCGGGAGCGCGCGTCCGTGCCCTCGATTTTTCTTACGACGGATGCAAGGTGCTCGAAGGCGTCGACTTGTCGATCGAGCGCGGCAGCGTCGTCCAGATAACGGGGAAAAGCGGCTCGGGAAAATCGACGCTGCTTAAATTGATGATGCGTTTCTGGGATCCCGATTCCGGCTCGATCGAGATATCGGGTAAGAACATCGCCGATGCGACCACCGAAAGCCTGCGCGGAATCGAGGGCTTCATGACCCAGGAAACGCATCTGTTCACGGGAACGGTGCGCGACAATGTGGCGCTTTGCAATCCCGACGTCGATGACGAAGCGGTGCTTTCGGCGCTCGGCAAGGCCGCATTGGGAGAAGCCGTCGCGCGCCTTCCGAAGGGTCTCGACACGCAAGTCGGCGAACTCGGCGAGGCGTTCTCGGGAGGCGAGCGCCAGCGGTTGGGCCTTGCGCGCCTGTTTTTGAGCGACGCCGCGTTCATGCTGCTTGACGAACCGACGAGCAATCTCGACAGCCTCAACGAGGCGGCCGTGCTGCGTGCCCTTGTCGAGAATCGGGGCGATCGCACCGTCGTTTTGGTGAGCCATCGTCCCTCTGCGGCGTTTTTCGCGGACGTATCGTATTCCGTCGAGCGGGGCAGGGTCTCGTAAGGTCTTGCTTTTCAAATGCATATCCGCTCGCCGCCGTCTGCCGGCATGCGGGCATATATAAGAGCGCGGCCCCGATTTCAGGGGCCGCGCTCTTGTACGAAGAAGGGGCGCATGGGCGCCCCTTCTTCTGCGTGCGGATTCGTCGTGCCGGCCTATGAGGCGGCGTTCGTCTCGTCGAGAAGCGCTTCGAGCGTGCGCCATGCGAGCTCGGCGCATTTCACGCGGGCGGGCATGCGCGCGATCGATTCGAGCTGAGCCGCCTCGTCGAGGTCCTCGAGGTCTTCTTCGGAGAGCTCTTCTCCGCGGACCATGGCGAGAAACAGCGCGCACAGCCTGCGCGCCTCGTCGACGGGCTCGTCTGTAATCAGGTCGGCCATGATGTCGGCGGATGCCTGGGAAACGGCGCAGCCGCTGCCCGAGAACGCCGCCTCCTCGACCACGCCGCCTTCGACGCGCAACGACAGCGTCAGCTGGTCGCCGCAGCTCGGATTGACGCCTTCGCGGGAATGCGTGGCGCCGACCATCTCGTATTTGTAATCGGGGTGCGCATGGTGTTCCATGAGCGCCGCCGTGTAGATGCTAGCCATTGAAGGTCCTCCATACCGTCTCGAGTCCGCGACCGAGCGCCGCGATGTCCGATTCGTCGTTGTAGAAGGCGAGCGACGCGCGGCAGCACGCTCCTGCGCCGAGCCATTTCAGGAGCGGCTCGGCGCAGTGGAAGCCGGCCCTGATGGCCACGCCTTGCATGTCGAGGATGCTCGCCACGTCGTGCGGGTGGATGCCGTCGACGTTGAAGGAGACGACGCCATGGCGCGCTTCTGCATCGGCCGGGCCGACGATCGAGACGAAATCGAGCGCTTCGAGCGTGTCCATGCATGAGCGCATAAGCGCTTCTTCGCGCGCCCGCACGGCCTGCATCCCCACCGATTCGAGGTAGTCGATCGCCGCTCCCGCCGCATGGATGCCCGCGGCGTCCTGCGTTCCCGCTTCGAATTTATCGGGGATGCCCGCCCATACGGCGTCTTCGAACGTGACCGATTCGATCATCTCGCCGCCGGTGAGAAACGGGCTGCTCGCTTCGAGCAGGTCGCGACGGCCCCACAGCACGCCGATGCCGAAGGGGCCGAATGCCTTGTGCATCGAGAAGGCGAAGAAGTCGCATCCGAGCGCGGAGACGTCGATATCCATGTGGGGGACCGACTGCGCTCCGTCGACCACCAGGTATCCTCCGTGCGCATGGACGCGGCGCGCCATTTCGGCGACGGGATTCTCGACTCCCAGCACGTTCGATACGTGGGCGGCCGCCACGATGCGCGTGGACGGGCCGATCTTGGCGTCCATCTCTTCTGCCGTGATGACGCCGTTTTCGTCGGGGAAGAGATAGGTCAGCTTGGCGCCGGTCGCGCGGCAGGCCTGCTGCCACGGAATCAGGTTGCTGTGATGCTCCATGGCAGTGACGCACACCTCGTCGCCTTCGCGCAGGATATCGCGCGCGAACGATCCCGCCACGATATTGAGCGCCTCGCTCGTGTTGCGGCACACGACGACCTCGTTGCGGTCGGCGACGCCGATATGGCGCGCCAGCTTGCCGCGGGCGTCGTCGATGGCGGCCGTGGCTTGGACCGAGAGGTCGTACAGGCCGCGCAGGGCGTTGGCGTTGAGGGTCTCGTAGAAACGCGCCTGCGCGTCGATGACGCGACGGGGTCGCTGCGAGGTGGCCGCGCTGTCGAGAAATGCAAGGTCGCTGCGGGCTGCGAGCAGCGGGAAATCGGCCTTGTAGGGGTTTTTCGCGATGTCGCGCGCTTCTTCGACGGTTATCGGCATGCGGGACATGGGTCCTCATCCTCCTTCGTTTCGAGCGCCCCGTCCGCGATGCGCTCCACCGCGCGGCGCCATTCGTCGTCGGGGCAGGCGGCAAGCGCCGACTCCAGCACGGAGCGGGAGAACAACGCCTCGGCCGCATCGGGCGAAAGGCCGCGGCTGGCCAGGTAGAACATCTGGTCGGCATCGATATGGCCGATCGAGGCGCCATGG
>USLD01000121.1 GCA_900555495.1 uncultured Slackia sp.
CATCGTATTCTCGCTTCTGCTCCTGGTCACGCGCAATCTCGCCATCGCCTCGGTCGCCATGGCGATCGTATCGCTGCTGTCGTTTTTCGTGCTCACGTTTCCTCTGGCGCTTTTCGAGACGCCTAAATCGCGCCGCTGGAGTCCTGCAGCCGTCGTCGAGCTGCTCAAGCAATGCTTCCCGCTGTTCGTCGCGCTGTTCCTGTTCAATTTGATCGAGAACATGCCGAAGTTCGTCATGGAAGGCATGCTTCCTTACGACAACCAGCTCTATTTCAATGCGCTCTATTTCCCCGCGCAGGGCATCCTGCTCACCATCAGCATGATCTACAAGCCGCTGCTGATCCGCCTTGCGGAAGTATGGGCCGATCCTGCACGCCGTAAACGCTTCGACCTGGCCATCCTGGCGATCGTCGCGATCACGGTGGTGCTGACGGGCGGCGTCATGGCCGTCATGGGCTGGATCGGCATTCCCATCATGAGCTTCCTCTACGGCATCGACTTCGAACCGTTCCGCGGCCTCGCCTTCGTCATGATCGCCGCCGGCGGCGAGACGGCCGTGATCGACTTCCTGTACCAGGCGATCACCGTGCTCCGCCGTCAAAAGGACGTCACCAAGCTCTACCTGCTCACGTTCGGCTTCTCTATCTTCGTGCCGCTTCTGCTTATCGGATTCACGGGCCTTGCCGGCGCGGTGCTTTCATATCTGATCGTGATGTGCATCCTGCTTTCGCTCCTGGTCATGGAATACGTTTCCATCAGGATGGACCTGCGCCGCCGCTTCATGGCCATGCGCGCAGAAGGAGGGGACGCCCGCGAGCACGCTTCGATGCAGACGCCTTCCGCAGCCGACACGCAAGAGATTCTCGTCGCGCACGCCGGCGCATCGACCTCGACCGAATCGATGCAGACCGTCCGCTTCGACGGCGCAGACGGCGGCCGCGCTCACAGCGCAGCGCACGACCCGGCGGCGACGGCCTCGATGTCCACCCCACATACCGCTGCGAATGCACCCGCGCATGAAACGACGCGCATCAAGGGGGTCGTCCCCGTGGACGGAAGGCCTGTAGCGAAGCTGTCGGATTCACGCCAGGCTGCAGCGCGTTCGATGACCCGCATGCAACGCTCCCGTCGCGGCGATGCGGCCGGCAAGCATGCGGGAAGCCACGCTCGCGACACCGAGCGCATGCAGCGCCAGGAGCCGACTCTTGAAATGCAAGAGCGCGAACGTCTTGCGCAAGAACGCGATTCCCTGCGCGGCGGAACGCAGGACCTGGGCGAAATACACACCAGACCGCTTCGTCAGGATGACACGAAACGCCGCCCGCGCCCCTAAAACGAACAACGCCCTTCGCAGATGCCGAATCCGCGAAGGGCGTTTTTTCGCTCCTACGAAAGCTCGGAGCCGCCGAAGCCTGGCAAAGCGATCGTCGCCCGCGCGCCGCGCTTCGTGTTCTCCAGAGTCAGGGTTCCGTCGCAGGCTCGAACACGTTCCGACGCGATAGCGAGACCGAGTCCATAGTGTCCGTCGCGCGTGCGCGCGGATAGAAACGCTCGGACGCATGGGCGAGTGCCGCTTCGGAAAATCCCGGGCCCCCGTCTTCGACCGATATCTCGAGACAACCCGCATGTTCGCCCGAATCTCCCACGCCGCACTCTGATTCATAGCGGCAACGCATCGCCACAGGAGATGCGCCGTATTCGAACGCGTTATCGACGAGATTCGATACGGCCTGGACGATATCGGCATCGACCCGAACGAAGGCGTCCGCAGGAACGCCGTCGATCGCCGCATCGAAGGAAAAACCGCGCGCGAACGCCAAGGCTTCCGCTTCGCGAACGACCTTCTCACAAAGGTCGCGCGCGCACGCTATGCGACGATTTTCAGAACGCATGCCGCTCGTCGAGCGCGTGACGTCGATGATGCGGCCGATGAAATCTTCCATATCGCAAGCCGCCTCGCCGATAAAGCGTGCGCAAGCCTTCTGCTCTTCGTCGAGATGCGATTCAATCAGCAAGTCGGCGTTGCCGCGCACGATGGTGAGCGGAGTCTTCAAATCATGCGCAAGCGACGAGAGCGCCTCGCGCTGCGCCTGCTCGGCCGACCATTGTGCTTCAAGCGATGTCTTGAGGGATTCCCGCATGTCATCGATCGCATCCAGCACGTCATTGGCCTCGCGCACATTGCCGTGGGCGATCTCGAAATCGAGTTCACGTTCGCCGATACGATGGGCCGCGTCGACAAGAGGGGAGAGGGCACGGCGCATCATCCTCGATGCCCGCATCGCAATGAGCGCGACCATCGCCACGAACAGGCAGGCGCCGACCGTCAACATAAAACCCTGCGGATCGGGCAGGCGATCGCGCAACGTCTTCGAAGCGAAATCGGGATTGAAATCGTAAATAAGAACGCATGCGGAGCCGTCCGCGAGCATTGCACGTGCTGCATAAACAGGGGAAGCGAACGGCGACGAATAGACAACGGAATCTATGCCTCCGTCCTGCAAAAACGCCTCGGCGAAGCCTTTGGAACGCGTATCGAAATCGCCGTCGACAAGCCGACCGGAATCGTCGAAAACACCCCAGCGATAACATGAGGGGATGTCGTCGGCAACCACCGCACCGCGCTCCTCGATAGCGCCGACCATCGCATCGCGATTGATGCTCGCGTAATTGCCGGGATACAACGCGCCCGAATCGACGGCGGCTATAAGAAGCGATACCACCGCACCTGCAACGAACATCGCCCCGAACAGAACATAGATGAAGTATCTGACAACGAATAGGGAGAACGGGATGCCGCGCCGACGCTCGGCCCCTCGCTTCCCGAACGCTTTTAACCGACCCATTTGTATCCAATCCCCCAGATGGTTTCAATCGGGGCGACGCCCGCCGACTTCAGTTTCGCGCGGGCATTGCCTACATGCACGGCCACGGTGGAAACATCGCTTTGCGCATCCCATCCCGCCACGGCCTCGAGTATCTGCGCCTTCGAAAACACCTGGCCGGGATGCTTGGCCAGGTGTTCGCATATCGCGTATTCCCACTTCGTCAGCCTGACCGGCGCATCGTGCACGTATAGCTGCTTTGCCGCTAGGTCGATCCTTATGCCGTCGAAGGCCAGCGCCGCATGGCGCTCTCGCTTCTCGC
Source organism: uncultured Slackia sp. (assembly GCA_900555495.1). GTDB lineage: Bacteria > Actinomycetota > Coriobacteriia > Coriobacteriales > Eggerthellaceae > Slackia. The sequence goes on from USLD01000121.1 coordinate 3,148, forward strand.
GGCGCAGATGGGCGGCGACCTTCGCACGCAGCTCGGCCGCCCCGAAGGGCTTGCGCACGTAATCGTCGGCACCGACGGAAAGACCCGTGACTGCGTCGTTTTCCTCGCTTTTCGCGGTCAAGAACACGATAGGGCAGTCGACGCGCCCGCGCACGGATGCCACGAATTCGAAACCATCGGTGCCGGGCATCATGACGTCGCACAGAATCAGATCGAACCGGGCAAGGTCGAGGCCGAGCGCCCGATCGGCGCTCTCGATGGCGACGACCTCGTGTCCGTCCTTCTTTAAAACAGCGGCGAGCAGCGAAAGGATGGCGGGTTCGTCGTCGATTGCAAGGATTCTTGCCATGTTCTACACGCTCCTTTCCAACAGCGCGCCCGTCGGACACATCCAGCAGGCGCTTCGTACGGCGAAAAACTCACGCACCCGCCGCCTGGGGCGGAAAAACGATATCGGGGGCTTCGCCATATTCCCACGCCTGGACGCTCGACCCCTTTGCGACCATTTGGATATAGGGCTTGCTTTCGTCAAGCATTGTACCGAACGAAACGAGCACGACGCGGCGCTGTCCGCCGTCGGCATCGTATGCCGTCAGTTCATAGACGTAGTTTTCGTACGCGCCAGCCGCGTCGTCGTATGAATGGAAATAGTCATCCGCTGCGGGCGTTTCCGCATAGAGGGTCATCGGGGCGCTCCACGGAACCACGCGGTCGACGATGCTTTTCACGAACCATGCGTCGCGACTTTGCGCGACCCATGCCGCGCCCGCCATGCAGACGACGGCGACAGCGAGGGCAACGGCGAGCATCGTCGCTCCTTTTCTTCCAACCATGTCGAATCCTATTCCTTCGCACGGCGGCCGTCTTCGAAGCGAAGCGCCCACATGAGCAGCGCCGCAACGACAGCCGCCGTCCCAAATACACATATCGCTACGCTGACCTGGGCGTTTGCCATAAGCGCTTCCGTCATGCCGGGCACCCCGGTCACGACGCCCGTCATCGACAGGAACAGCTCGACGCCCAAAGACGCAAGCCTGGCGGGCCAGGTGAAGGGGACGGCCATAAGCGCCATCGGCGCCAACGAGGCGCTCAGCGTCCCTGTGACCAGGCCGTTTCCGAGACCTCCGAGCGACGCGAGGGCGATCATGAATCCGAGCGCCCCGAGGGCGATCGCGACGTTTCGGCCCCAAGCAAGCGCCACCGCCGTCGCAATGGCGTAAAGCGCTGCGGCGCCGGCCGTCAAAGCGACGAAAGACAACGCCAACGTGGCGGCAGGAGGGACGGGCTTGCCAGCGAACGTCAAAACGCCGACGAACAAAAGCAGCGCGCACAGGCAGGCAAACGCCCCCATGCCCAGCAAGACGAGCCCTTTCGCGCATAGCACGCGGCAACGCGACGGATGTCCCAAAAGATTGGCGTAATCGCCCGCCTCACGTTCCGCATCGATCGACAGCCCGCACGAAATGCCCGCAAGAAGCGACGCAGCCG
>USLD01000122.1 GCA_900555495.1 uncultured Slackia sp.
GGGCACGCATACCCTATCGACGGGAAAAGCCGCTACCGGTGCAGGAAATGGCAGCTTCGGGTCCGTGTTTGCGACGACGGGGAATGGAGCACGGTTTCGCGCACGTTTCCGAACGCGCAGGAGAGACGAAGCGGCATAGAGGGCACCGTGAAGGACGCGAAGGCCGCGTTGGACGCCTTCATGGAATCGATCGAGGACTGCGGCCGCGACGTCTCCGACGGCGTGACGTTCGCCGAATACCTGGACAGATGGACCGAGGCCCGCAGGGCGAGCGGCAACTACTCGGAAAGGACCGTCGACGCGCAGGCGGCGGTCCTGGCGAACCTCGCGATGCACGTCGGCGACATGCCGCTCGCTTCCATCGATGCGGCGGCGGTCGAGGATGCGTACGCCAGGATACGCGCAGGCGAATCGAAGTCGGGCAGGAGGCTGGCGGGGTCGACGCTCGCGCTGATCCACAGGTCGTTGACCGGCATGGTCCATTACGCGGAGGCGCACGGAGACGTCCCGGAAGGGTTGCTGAAGGGCCTCAAGGCTCCGAAGGCCGACACCGAGGAGAAGCGCGCCATGTCCGACGCCGACGCGGGCGCTCTGCTGTCGAGCCTGCGGTCGGAGCTGTCGCCGTACACGGTCTGCGCCGCTTTCTGCCTGTGCTGCGGCCTGCGCAGGTCCGAGGCCCTGGCGGTCTCGTGGGAAGACCTCGAAGACGGATGCGTGGACATCCGCAGGGCTCTCGACGAGAAGGCCGAGCCGAAGACGCCGAAGAGCCGCGCGGGATCGCGCAAGGTCCCCGTCCCCGCCGCCATGTCCTCGCTGCTAGACGAATGGGCGCCGATGCAGCGGGCGGGCCGCGTCGGCCCCGTGTGCAGCGTCTGCGGCGCGTATATGAAGCCGTCCTCGATGACCGTGTGGTGGCAGCGAAACGCCGCGCGGTTCGGAGCGGAGGGCTACACTCTTCATGAGCTGCGCCACACGTATCTCACCATGCTCGCCAGGAGCGGAGTGCATCCGCGCGTCATGCAGGATCTGGCCGGCCACGAGAACCCGGACGTTACCATGAGGATTTACAGCCACGTTTCCGACGCCGACAAGCGCGCGGCCGTCGCGTCGGTCGAAGCGTTGGCGTAATCTGCAATTCTTTCCAGATTTTTTCCAATTCCCCATTAGTTCCATTTGGATACCGCGTTTGAAATGGGAAAATGAGAATCATTACTTTATCTTATGTAAAGTTATGGAATAAAACAGCTCAAAACGAGACAAGATGTCATACGATATATTTCTCGCTATGAACTGCGATATTGGTGCATGGCGCTACGCTTTGCCTTATGGCGCAGTACAAAATAGCTTGTTCGATTTTCTCTTATGCAGCCAAGCCTTCTCCTGCATTCATGGCTCAATGTTCTGCCATCTGTTCGAATTGCGCGCATCATGGTACTCAACCGAACATTCCGAACGACTCAGTGTTCCGACGCTGCACCAGCCGTTCGCGTCGTTCGAATTGTTGGCCCGGGCGGCTCGTCCCTAATCGCCTGGTTCGTCGACGCCTTGTTTCCTGGATGTGTCCGAATGAGACTCGGCGCGACCTTCGTGGATGCCGGCAAAAGAAAAAGCCCCCGACGCGAAGCATCAGGGGCATACAGATGGTGAACGATTCTAAGACCATCCACAAGACGATTGTACTACAAAACAGGCTGTCAGAGAAGAAGAATGTTCATCGGGCAGCCGTCAAGCTCGCGTGAATCATGTGGCTCTACTTTCCCGAAACGGTCTCCCCCGTCCAGGAGTTGATGCCGCCGAACTCGATGATGTTGGTGTATCCCAGGGCGACGAGCTTTTCAGACGCCTGCTTGCTCCGGTTGCCGCTGCGGCAATACACGAAGATGGCCTGGTCTTTATCGGGCAGTTCGGCGATTTCCTCCTTGCCGATGGTCTCATTGGGAACATTGATCGCACCGGAGATGTGCTTCTCGGCGAACTCCTCGGGCGTGCGCACGTCCAGAATGACGTAGTCCTGTTCGGCCTGCATCATTTCGATCGCCTCGTCGGCGGTCGTTTGCACATAGGTTCCCGCTGCGTTGTCGGTCTCCCCTACGGGCGCTGAACAGCCTGCCAGCAGAATGGCCGAAAGCATCAGCGGAAGCGTTTTCTTCATGTTCATGTCTCTCTCCATTTCGGGTAGTCTGCACGGTCGATTCGTGCCCGGACGGCCGTTGCTTCATCGCCTTGCGGAACCCGGTCGATTCCTGCATGCGGAAGCCGCGCGAATCCGCCCTCTGTCGTGTATCGACGCAATCCTACCCCGGATGCCTACGCATCGAAGTAACGAATGGCGTACACTCGGTCGTTCGTCGATATTGTCGGCTGCGGTCCGGTGTCGGATCGCAGCCAGCCTGAAAACGGTACGTGCCATGCGTTATCCTGAGAAGGACACGCGAGCGATGTTCGCATGGTTCTACGAATGGAGGATTCGCATGTTCAATAAGCTGCTTCAATCGATCGGCATCGGCAGCGCCCGGGTCGATACTGTTTTGTCCGACACGGTTTGCGTTCCTGGGGGGTCGGTTGTCGGCGAAGTGCGCGTTTACGGCGGCAGCGCGCCGCAGGAAATCGAAACGATTTATCTTTCCCTCATGGCGAGCTACGAGGTGGAAGTCGACGACGCCAAGGTCAGGCGCACGGCCGATCTGAATTGCATCCGACTGACCGATAGATTCTCCGTGCAGGCGAACCAAGAGCTCGTCATGCCGTTTTCCATTCCCGTGCCGCTCAATACGCCGGCGTCTGTCGGCAAAAGCCAGGTATGGGTGCAGACGGGCCTCGACATCAAATCGGCCGTCGATCCGCAGGACCGCGACCCGCTCGAGGTGAGGACGCATCCCTTGGTCGATGCTTTCATCTCGGCAGCCCAGCGTCTTGGCCTGCGTCTTTACCAGGTCGATTGCGAAAAGACCGATTTCCGCAACGCGGGTAACGGCTTGCCCTTCGTCCAAGAGTTCGAATTCAAGACGTTTGCCGGCGAATTCCACGGCAAACTCGACGAGGTCGAGGCGGTCTTCCTTCTGAGCGATGCGGGCGCCCGCGTGACGTTGCAGATCGACCGCCGCGCACGAGGTCTTGCCAGCATGCTTTCTGAATCCATGGGAATGGACGAGTCTTATACGACCATATCGTACGGCCAGGGCGACGTAGCACGTCTTGATATCCTTCTCGCGGATACCATCAGGCGTTATTGCTAAATCCGATTGCGCAGGCGCAGCCGTTTCAGGGCGATGTCGGTTCCCTTGCCGTCCCCTCACCCCTGTCGCTTGCGCGATTTCTCGGCCGCGGCGCTTCGTGGCGCGCCTGTAACGCTTGCAAGTCGTCTTCGCTGTTGCAATAATCCTGAAAGCCCTCGTTTCGGCGGGGGCTTCCCTGTGCTTTACCCCGTTGAAAGGCCCCATGTTATGACGACGTCGAATGCTCCGAAAAGCCATGTAGCTCGCGGAATCCTGCTCACCGCCATCGGTGCATGCTGCTGGGGCTTTTCGGGAACGTGTGCCCAGTTGCTTACAAGCGAATACGGCATTCCCGTCGCATGGCTGATTACGGTACGTATGTGCGCCGGCGCCCTGCTGTTTTTGGCGGTGTGCCTCGGCAAGAACTGGCGGAGCTTCCGCGCCGCCCTGCGCGATACGCGTTCGCTGGTGCATATCATGATATTCGGACTTTTCGGCGTACTGCTCACGCAGTTCAGCTACATCACATGCATCTCGTACACCAATGCTGGAACGGGTACGGTGCTTGAGAGGCTCGGACTGGTCATCATTTTGTTCTATATCTGCGTGACCGTACGTAGGCTGCCGCATCTGCGCGAGGCCATAGGCGTGGTGCTCGCGCTTGCCGGCGTGTTCCTCATCGCCACGCACGGCAATTTCGGCGCGCTCGCCATTCCTCCCCAGGGCCTGTTCTGGGGGTTGATGACGGCCGTCGCCATGGCGTGTTATACGCTTATGCCGGTGAAGCCGCTTGCTAAATGGGGCAGCTTCATCGTGACGGGAATCGCCATGTCGACGGCCGCGGTTTCTTCGGCGGTGATTTTGCAGCCTTGGAAGCTCGACGTGGCGGTTACCCCCGAGGTCGTCTTGGTCGTCGCGGTCATGGTTGTCATCGGAACGTTCGCCGCATATCTGTTCTATCTGCAGGGCGTCAACGACGCGGGTTCTATGCGCGCCGGCCTGGTTGGATGCCTCGAGCCCGTGTCCGCCATCGTCATTTCGGCGGTGTGGCTGCATACCTCGATCGGCGTCTTCGATATCGCCGGCGCCGCTCTCATCCTGACGATGGTCGTTCTGACCACGCAGAAAGAAGAGCCGCAGGAGCATGATCGCTTCTCCGGCTCGCTGCGCGACGTCCCCCTTTTCCAGGGCAGCGCGTCGAGGCTCGGCTACTACGAAGCCCGTCGTGCCACGAGCGAAGATTTCAATGCGTTCTCTTCGGTTCTTGAAACGGGCCATCGCGCGATGGCTGATCTGGGAATATCCGAGCAGGGAGATAAAAAATATCCTTCCGAACGTCGCATCATGCGTGCGATCGACCGCGGCGACGCCTATGTGGTGACCATGGATGCCGACGCGGCCAAGGCCGATGCA
>USLD01000123.1 GCA_900555495.1 uncultured Slackia sp.
CTCCATGCTTGCATTCCTCAATTCGGCTGCCGTCATAGTTCGCAACCCTTTCCATCGTCTGTCCTGCATCGGCCCGCCCCGAATGGGATGCGGGCTCGCGCCGCGCGAGGCTGCGTTCCTCGCGGAAAGAACGGCCCTTCCGCGAACAAGCAGCGCGCATGCACCCAATATCGGTCCTTCGCCGTCGGGCGAAGGCGCTCGAATCGATTCCGTGCGAACCGTTCGGCCGCTTTGGTAGGAGCGGTGGGACTCCCGCGTCCCCTTCGGGAACGCTCTTTCCCTCGGGCTGAAGCCCCGGGGCGAATTCCTGAAAACCGTCCACAGGACGGTTTTCTCGACGGAATTCCACCTCACCGGTTCGAGTCCCCTCGGGCCGGTGTTTTTCCGTCGCCGGTTCCTGCGTGGACCGGGCAGGTCGCTTTGGTAGGAGCGGTGGGACTCGAACCCACAAGACCGAAGTCGGAAGATTTTAAGTCTCCTGCGTATGCCATTTCGCCACGCTCCCGTATGCACGGCCGTGCGCTCGAGCGCACAGGTTTTCATGATAGCAAAAGCGGTTTTTGCTCGCGCGAAGCCATGAAACGAACTTATTCGGCCGATCCGCAGGCGGCGTCGAGCACGATGCCCATCAGGATATCGCTTTCGCTTGCCGTGAAAGCCTCGACGCCCGCAAGGTCCATGACCGCATCCAGAATGAGAGCGCCGGCGGGAAACACCCCGGCCCGTTTGGGCTGGATGCCTGGAACCTGCATACGGTCGGCGAGCGCCATGCGGCTGAGACGCGTTCTGACGCCATCGAACTGCTGCCTGCTGACCAGGGCCTTATGCACCTTCGAAGAATCGTAAGGCACGAGCGCGTCCCGTACGGCCACCACCGACGTCGGCGTGCCCGCAACGGCGACAAGACGGTCGACATGCAAATCCACATCGGCGAAGAAAGGGGCGAGCTCTTCGGCCGCCCAGGCGCGAGCCTCGGCGTATTCCGCATCGCTCGGCGGATCGCCATGCAAGAAACGCTCCGTCATGCGACGGCAGCCCACATTGAACGAACGGAACGAACGCATCGAAACCTCAGGTACCAGAGCGCCCGCAGGAGCATCGGCGCGGCCGAGGGCGAGCTCGGTGGAACCCCCGCCGATATCGGCGAACAAAAGGTTCTCGCCGCGAAAATCATTCGAGGCGCCGAGAAACGACAGCTCGGCTTCGCGATTGCCCGGGATCACCGACAAATCGACGCCGACGGCATGCAGGCGACCGACGAACTCATCGGCATTTTCCGCATCGCGGCTCGCGCTCGTGGCCAACGCCGTCACGCGGTCGACGGGCGTTTGCGCGTCGCATTCGTCGATGAGCTTTTTATACGAGCCGACCGCATCGACGGTACGCTCGATCGCCTCGGCGGCAAGACGGCCCGTGGCGTCGACGCCGACGCCCAAGTCGGTGATCGTGCTGCGGCGAAGCACCGTTTGCACGCCCGCAGCGTTCACATCGGCGACCAGAAGACGGCTCGTTACCGTTCCGATATCGATGGCGGCGATACGCATGGCGAATTCCTCTCTTAGAAACCTACGACGCTGCGGCGCCGTCCGTTGACGGCTGCTCGGCGGCGACATCGCTCACGTTCGACATATCGGTGTTCTCGGGCATGACTTTGGCGGGGTCGACATAGCCGAACAACACGTCGAGCATCGGAGAATACCAGGTTTCCGGGGCGGGGACGCTGCCGCTTTTCACCTGGGCGATCAGTTCGTCTTGCGCGGTGCCTTTCGCGTCGCCCAAGCCGCGAACGACGCCCGCCACCTGGCCGTCGTAAACCCATCCGAGCTCTTTATGCGCGGCGTCTTCGATGCCTTCGTCGGTCTTGAGATATTCGAGCTGGCTTTCGATGGCCTCGTTGCGCGCCGAAAGGGCGTCGTACTCGGCCTGCAGGCGCGATTGCTCGCGAGTTTCCAGGTAATAAGTCTGCGCCGCGGGATAGAGCAGAACCAAAGCGAATACGAGGCATGCGGCGATGCCCGCAAAAACGGCGAACGGCGACGTGGATGTGCGCGGTGTCTTGGCGCTGCGCGCCGACGAGCGACGAGCGTCCGAAGACGAGACGACGCGACCCGATTCCAAATCGGAGAACGCACGCTTATGGGCCTTCCCCATTTCGCCTTTGTACACCGCCGCACGGGATGCGTGCGGCGAAGGCGCAGGATCGTCGGACCCGAATTGCTTGAAAAACAGGCGGTCTGCCTTCTGTTTGGCCTTGGCCCTGCGCTTGTCGTAAGAGCGCTGCGTGCGCGACGGCGTACCCGACGTCCGCTCGTCGGCCCCTTCGTACACTTCGACCGCAGGACGCGAAGCGCGCGGACGGTCGACGTCGAACGAGTCGGACGGATCGCCCGATGGTACCGAAGAAAACCCGCGATCACCACGCGACGGAATGCCGCCGAGGCGGATATCGCGAGACGAACGGGGCAACGACGGCAGGGCAGGCGAAGCCGCGCGAACGCCGTACGAAGAAGACGCGTAACCGCCCATGCCCGTCAAAGGACGCGAAGGAGCCGCGACATCGAGGGAGGCATAGCGCCTCGAACCATCGCCGTATGCATCCCCCACTGCACGAGCCGTCTCGACGATGGCAGGACGAGAAAAACGCGTCGACGCCATGCGCCGTGCGTCATCGAAGGGAATGATGTTGGCGTTGCCGCTTCTTGCCATGAAGAATTGCGCTCCTTGGGGCAGGGATAATGCGTTTCCGTCGGTCGATTCACGATGCGCTATGAAAGCTGTTGGCATAGTATCACAACGGCCGGGGTCGCTTTCATGCAAGGGCGGTCTCGTCACGACGACACCACGCATGAGAAAACCCGCCGGAGCGGGCTCTCTCGAACGATTATCGAATTAGGGTCGGGGCCGTGTCGCCGGCCGTTTAAATCACGCTGATCTGACCGGTGAAGATCATGACGAGGCTCACGACGAAGAAGATCACAATCGCAGCAGCGACGACCTTGTCGACGGTCTTCGGCAAGATGGCCTGGCCGCGTTCCTTCTGGCCGTACAGATACAGCAGGATGCCGGGAGCGAACAGGATCGTGGTGATCATAAGGCCCGTCAAGCCACCCGCATAGATCAGGAACAGGCTGTAGAAGAAGCCGACGAATCCGATGACTCGATAGAACCACACGGTCTTGGCGCTCTGGCCCGCGAAGCCGTCCTTCTTCACCGCGCAAACGAACAGATAGAAGGTGCTGAAGAAGTACGGAATCAAGATCATGGACACCGACACGCCGTAGAAGAACTGGTAGGTCTGCTCGGAGAACAGGATGATGACCAAGAAAGCCTGGACGATCAGGCAGGTGATGGTGCAAGTGACGATAGGCGCGCCGTTCTTGTTCTTCTTCGCGAAAACCTTCGGAAACACGCCCTGCTCGGCGGCCTCATGCGGGCACTCGGACGCGATGATGGTGTAGCCCAGCATGGCGCCCAAAAGCGACAGCGCGACGCCGAGATTCACCAATGCGGCGCCCCAGGGGCCGACGACGGCCTCGAGCACTCCCGCCATGGACGGGTTGGGCAGCGCGGCAAGCTCGGCACGCGGCATGACGCCCATGGAAAGAATGGACACGATCAAGTAGATGGCGAGAATACCGCAGAACGCGATGATGGTAGCGCGGCCGACGTCTTTGCTGTGCTTCGCGCGGCCGGAGATGGCAACGGCGCCCTCGATGCCGAGGAAGATCCAGATGCTCACGCCGACGGTGCCGACGATCTGGTCCCACAAGGCGGGGCCGTCGGGCTCGCCCCAGAAGTTCTCCATGAAGATGGCGGGGTCGAAGTTCATCGAGAAGATAATCGCCACGATAGCCACGAACAACGGAACGAGTTTGGCGATCGTAGTGATGATGTTGATGCTCGCGGCCTCTTTCACGCCGCGGCAGACCAACGCCCAGCACACCCAGACGATCAGCGAGGCGCCGATCACCGATACGAGATTGTTGCCCTCTCCGAACACGGGGAAGAAGAACGACAGGCTGGCGAACAACAGCGTGGTGTAGGAGACCGTCGCCAGAAGGGCGCTGATCCAGTAGCCGTACGCCGAATTGAAGCCCATGAATTCGCCGAAGCCGGCACGGGCGTAGCTGTAAATGCCGCCGGTGAGCTCGGGCTTGAACTTGTTCAAAGCATAGAAGCACATCATCAGGCAGAACACGCCGATGCCGCATACGAGCCAACCGATGAGCACTGCGCCCGTGTTAGCTCCTGCCGCCGCCATATCGCCCGCCATCGTGAAGACGCCGCCGCCGATGACGGCCGTGATCACCGCTGCGATAAGGTGAGGAAGTGAGAGTCCGTTTGGGTCGTTGACCTGGTCGGTGCGGCCCGATGCGAGGTTCGACATGACAACCTGCTTTCTTCTGGGAACCCATAGCCGCGGGAAACGGCCCCGCGACGCTCCTGAACAGGATACCCCCAAAACGTCTCCAGATGATCAACACAATGTCAGCGTCTGATTCATTTTCGTGCAAACGTGATGATTATTTTTTAAAATTTCCTGTTCATCGATGCCGAATGCGAACAAAAAATAATTTTTTACAAAATGGCTCCAAAAGGAAGAAGGGCGCCGATACGCCC
>USLD01000124.1 GCA_900555495.1 uncultured Slackia sp.
GAGCCGAGTGAAAGCGGACCGATATGAAAATGGCTCGCACATTCTTGCAGCTGGATGTGCGAACCTTTTAGTCAACAAAACGATCCGTTTCGCGAATATGGCACTTTATTGTAGCGTAGCGCTCCGGTTCCACATGGAAGAATTCATTTCGAGCGACGAACGGCAACACGCCGGAAACGTTGGGGTCCGAAGAAACACCGGAACCTCCGCTCGCCGCCGAAGATGGAAATCTTACCGAACGGTATCGCTTCTATAGTCGTCATAACCCACGCGCCAGAACGTGAGACCCGCAGCCGGTGCATTCTGGCCCGCCGCCGAACGGTCGCGAGCGGCCAGCACATCGTCGACCCAGGCGGCGTCGCGCTTGCCGCGGCCCACCTCGACGAGCGTGCCCACCATCGTGCGCACCATCGAATGCAAGAATGCGTTGCCCACCACGCGGACGGTGACCACGGGCGTTCCCGCGAGCATTTCGGAATAAACGTCGCACGACATGACGTTGCGGCACGTGGAACGGCCGTCGGCCTCGATGATATGGGCCGATGCGGCCATGCAGAAGCTTTTGAAATCATGCTCGCCCACGAGGCGCGATGCCGCTGATCGCATGGCCTCCACGTCGAGGTCCACCCCGCCGAGATGCCACACGAGCGGCATGGCCAGCACGGGGCGCGCGCTCTGCGTGCAGATATGGTAATGGTATTCGCGCCAGCGCGCGTCGAAACGGGCATTGAAGCCGAACGGACGCTCCTCCACCGCCGAAATAGAGATGCCGTCGTCCACCAGCGCATTCATCGAACGCTGCAAAGAACGCGGCGTCTTGGCGCGCATCTCGTCTTCGGTCAGATCGAAGCTGACCACTTGGCCCAGCGCATGAACGCCCGCATCGGTGCGACCCGCGCAGACCGTCTTGACCTCGCGACGATACAGAAGCGAGAGCGCCTGCTCAAGTTCGCCTTGTACGGTTTTGACATGGCTTTCCGCCTGGCGCGCGAAGCCGGCGAACGGGGCGCCGTTGTAGCCCAGGGTCAAAGACACGGTATGGCAGAGGCCTTCGGCCTGCTCTTCGTTGGATGCGCCGATCGCGGGCGCCTGTTCTTTCGTCATCATGCCGTCAAGTATAGCAAGACCGCGCCCCGTTCCTTCCGTGGGACGGACAATGAAAACGGGGCGGCCGCATTCGATGCGGCCGCCCCGGGCATAATCGCGTCCTGAGCCGAACCTAGCTCGCCTTCCATACCGGACGGCCGAACAGGTCGAGAATTTCCGAATACAGCAGATTGTTCGTCACGTCCACCGTCATCGGAAGCTCGGCATGGAACTTGCGTCCATCGGCCTGCTGAATCCTGAGCACCACGGCGTCGCGACCCGGATGGCTTCTCAGAATCTTTTGCAGCTGGGCCGAGGTCGCCGCATCGAAATCGGACGAATTGAGCCTGATCTCGAGATGGCTCGGGCCGGCATCCAACTCGAGACGCTCCACCTCGAACGCCATGATCTGGTCGCCGCGGTCCGAGTGCTCGAACTTGCCCTTCACCTTCACGATGGCGTCTTCTTGCAGGGCGTCCTGGAAATCGTCGTACTTGAAGCACACGCCTTCGACATGGCCCGTCGTGTCTTCGAGCACGAAGTTGGCCATCTTCTTGCCCTTCTTGGTCAGCTTCACGCCGACGCTCGTGATCAGGCCGGCGAACACGCCGCTGTTGATGTCGCCCTTGTGCTCGGCAAGGTCGCCCAGGTGGTATTTGGTTATGCGACGCAGCGCGCCTTCGAACGGACGCAACGGATGGTCCGATACGTAGATCTTCAAAATCTCTTTCTCGTAGGCGAGCAGCGTGCGCTTGTCCCATTCCACGCCGTCGGCGGGCGGAACGTCTTCCTCGAATCCGCTGTCCTCGACGCCTGCGAACATATCGAACATGCTCACCTGACCGGCGTCGCGGTCGCGTTGGCGCTTCGAGGCGCTTTCCAGGATTGGCGTCTCCTCGATGAAGTACATGAGCTGCTTGCGCGTGTAACCGGTGCTGTCGAATGCGCCCGCTTTGATCAGCGCCTCGAGCGTCTTGCGGTTGTAGCACTTCGTGTCCAGGCGGTTCACGAAGTCGTGCAGGCTCGTGTACGGACCGTTGGCGTTGCGTTCGGCGATGATCGCCTCGGCCACCGCGCCGCCGACGCCGCGCACGCCGGCCAGACCGAAACGGATGCCTTCGTCGAGCGGCGTGAACTCGAGGTTCGACGAATTGATGTCAGGCGGCAGAACCGGGATGTTGCTATGCGTGCAGCTGGCGATGTACTTGATCAGCTTATCGGCATTGCCCATGTAGCTGGACAGGACGGCCGCCATGTACTCGTGCGGATAGTACGCCTTCAGGTATGCCGTGCGCATGACCAGGATGGCGTACGCCGCCGAATGCGACTTGTTGAACGCGTACTTCGCGAACTTCTCGGCGTCTTCCCAGATCTTCTCGGCGATTTCGAGCGAATAGCCGTTCTCGACGGCTCCGTTGCACCAGTCGTCCTTCAGCTTCATCATGACGTCGAGCTTCTTCTTGCCCATCGCCTTACGAAGCTTGTCCGCCTTGCCTGCAGAGAAACCGCTCATCACCATGGAAATCTGCATGATCTGCTCCTGGTAGACCATGGTGCCGTAGGTTTCCTCGAGCAGCGGGCGCAGACGGTCGTCATAGTAGTGCACCGGCGTCTTGCCGCTTGCCACCTTGATGTAGTCTTCCACCATGCCGGACTCCAACGGGCCCGGACGGTTCAGAGCGATCGACGCCACGACGTCGGAGAAGCGCTTGGGTGGGAGGCGTGCGAACAGACCGACGTACAACGCGCCTTCGACCTGGAACAATCCGTCCATGTTGCCCGACTGCATGAGCTCGAACGCCTTATCGTCCTCGGTCGGAATCTCTTCAGGGATGATTTCGATGCCGAAGCGCTCTTTGATATTGCGGCACGCGCGCGAAAGCACGCCCAGCGTGCGCAGGCCGAGGAAGTCCATCTTGAGCAGGCCGAGGTCGGGCGTATAGTGGCCGTCGTACTGCGTGATGATGCCGCCGCCCTTGGTATCGCGCTTCATGGGCACGTGGTCGGACATCGGGTCGCGGCAGATGATCGTGGCGCACGCATGCACGCCTTCGCCGCGCACGTTGCCTTCGATCGAACGCGCCGCGTCGATGACCTCGCGCGATTCGGGCTCGCCATCGTAGGCTTTCTTGAAATCGGGATTGGTGGCCAGCGCCTTGTCGATCGTGATGCCCAGCTCGTCGCCGACCATCTTGCACAGGCGGTCGCCCACGCCGTACGGGTGGCCCAACACGCGGGCGGCGTCGCGAATGGCGTTTTTCGCCTGCAACTTGCCGAACGTGATGACGCCGGAAACGTGGTCTTCGCCATAGACGTCTTTGATGTGCTCGATGACCTCTTGGCGACGCTCATCCTCGAAGTCGACGTCGATATCGGGCATCTCGACGCGCTCGGGCGACAGGAATCGCTCGAACAGCAAGCCGTTGGACAACGGGTCGAGGTCGGTAATGCCCATCGCGTATGCCACGATGGCGCCTGCGGCCGAACCGCGGCCGGGTCCTACGCCGATGCCCTGGCTGCGGGCCCATTCGATATATTCCTGCACGATGAGGAAGTATGCGGGGAATCCCTGCTGGATGATGATGCCCATCTCGTAGTCGGCGCGCTCCTGCACCTCGTCGGGCACGGGATCGCCGTAACGCTTGACCAGACCTTCCTGGACGCGCTTGCGAAACCAGCTCTCCTCCGTCTCGCCGTCGGGCAGCGGGAAGCGCGGCAGGATCGAATCGCGCTCCAGCTCGACGTTGCATTTCTCGGCCAACTCCACCGTGTTGTCGCACGCCTCGGGGAAATCTCGCAGCGCGGCGCGCATCTCTTCCTCAGTCTTCATGTAGAACTGGTCGTTAGCGAAGCGCATGCGGTTCTCGTCGTCCATGTTGGAGCCGGTACCGATGCACAGCATGATGTCCTGCGCGCGGGCGTCGTCCTGCGTCAGGTAATGGAAGTCGTTGGTGGCGATGGTCTTGAGGCCCAGCTCGTTGGCGACCTTCGTCAGCTCGACGTTCATGTCGTGCTGCGTCATGCCGCCGTTGGTCGTGATGCCCTGGTCCTGCAGCTCGATATAGAAGTCGCCGGGCTCGAAAAGATCGGCGAACTTGCGGGCCCATGTGCGTGCACCGTCGAAATCGCGCGCGTCGATACAGCGCGGGATGATGCCGGCGATGCAGGCCGAGGAGGCGATAAGGCCCTCGGAGTAGCGCTGCAGCATATCGAAAGTGGTGCGCGGCTTGTAATAGAAGTTGTCGACATGCGACTCGGACACCAGGCGGACCAAGTTGTGATAGCCGACGTTGTTCTTGGCAAGAAGCACCATGTGATACAAGCGCGACTTGTTCTTCGTTCCCACCTCGGGGTCTTCAGTGAAATAGATTTCGCAGCCGTAGATCGGCTTGACGCGCGTGCCGGTCTCCTTCTCGACCGCATCGCACGCGTCGCACAGTTCCGGTACGCCGCACATGACGCCGT
>USLD01000125.1 GCA_900555495.1 uncultured Slackia sp.
TTCGCCCCGTTTTTCCTCGGTGGAGAATGTGCGGGGTATCGTGCAGAGAGCGGAAAAGGGCGGCGTGCTCAAGAACCCGCTCGAAGTGAGCCACGAGCAGTAGGCTTTTCCACATACCCCTCCCGTACGGAGGCGCGCCCTGCGCGCGCCTCCGTATTTTCGATATGATGATTCGCGCCGCAAAGGCGCGTTCTTGCATAGAAGGGACAGCAAATGACCAAGCCTTCCTCTGAAATCCTCATGGCCTGCCAGGCTATGTGCTCGCTCGGCTCCTCGCTGCTTTACGAAGGTCCCGACCGCGAAAGGCTCGTCGCCCTCGCGCAGGCGTCCGACCTGCTGCGCGAGGCGCCGTTTTCCGCGCTCGCCGACGGCGCGGCGCTCCGCATGGCCGACGCCCTTCACGATGCGGCGCTCGATGACGACGCGTTCGAGGCGTTTTATCAGGACCTGCGGCAGGACTACGCGTTCTTGTTCTACATGGTGTCGGTGAGCAAGGCTTCTCCGTTCGAATCGGTCTATCGCACCGATGACGCCACTATGTTCGGCCCCACCACGCTGGAGGTCCGCCGCGAATACGAACGCTTCGGCCTGAAGCTTTCCGCATCCGATTCGCAGCCCGACGATCATCTGGGCATCGAATTGGCGTTTCTTGCCGAGCTGTTCGGGCGTGCGCTCGAGGGCGATGACGCGCAGGCCGCGACGTGCCTCGAAGCGGCGCGGCGCTTCATGCACGAGCACGTGCTCGTGTTCTCGGATGCCTATCTCGGCCAGGTTGCCGAAGCAGCGCGTACGGGGTTCTATCGCGATGCGGCGCGTCTGATCGACGCTTCGATTCACGAAGCGGCCGACGTGCTCGACGCATGGCACGTCGATAATAAGTAGCGCATACGAAAACGCGATGGGGGAGGGTTCGATGCGTGAATGGGGCCGTTCGCTCGGCGCCGATGTGGGTCTGAAGACGAAGATTCTCGGTCTGCTTCTGGCGTCGTCGCTGCTGCTTTTGGGCGTGTTCGCGGTGTGGTCGTATGCCACGCAGCGCCACGCCACCGAGACCGAGTTGGTCGAAACGTCCCGCGTCATGGTGGACGAAATGGATGCCGTATGGGATTTCATCTCGAGAAACCAGGCGCGTATCGACCATACGAGCGACGGCGTCTATGAATACAAGGGGTTGCATTGCGCCATCGTGGGCAATTCCGTTGCGGCGCTGTTCTCGCGCGATTCCGAGTACAGCATGCGCTTCACCATGATCGACCCGCGCAATATCGCCAACGCGCCCGACGCCACCGAAACCGCGGCGCTCGAGATGTTCGAGGCCGACCCTGAACTCGATGAATATTATGAGTTCGACATGCGCGGCGACGAGCGTGTCTTTCGCTACGTGAGCGCCATGAAAGTCACCGAGCAATGCACGGAATGCCATGGCGGCCCTGCGGGGGAAATCGACGTTACGGGATATCCGAAGGAGGGCTGGGAAATCGGCGACCTCGCCGGCGCTACCAGCGTTACCATTCCGACGGCCCTCTATGATTCCAATATGTGGGCCTCGATTCGTTCGAATATATTGTTTTCCCTGGTTATCGTTGCGTGCATGTCTGCGGGCATTTACATAGCGCTTGATCGGCTGGTCGTGCGCCCTGTGGCAGCGCTATCTTCCGGCCTGACGCGCGTGGGCTCCACGCGTTCGCACCGCGTATCGTTTTTCGATGCGAACGAAGCCTACGCCACCTCGGAAATCGTCGATCTGTTCGCTCGCTTCAACGAGATGTCCGAGCGCCTCGAGGTGCTCTACGGCAATTTGGAATCGCAGGTCGAAGAGCGCACGGACCAGCTGCGGCGCGCCAATGAGGAGCTCGAGGCCCAGCGCGCCCATGTGGAGCGTGTGAACGAGCGGTTGAAAGACGAGAACAAATACAAATCCGACTTCCTCGCTATCGTCAGTCATGAGTTACGTACGCCTTTGACGTCGGTCATCGTGTTCGCGGAACTGATGGAAGAGACTGTCGGAACGAATGACGACCTGGCGCGCAATCAGCTCGACGAGATTCGCAAGAACGGGCGCATTCTGCTGGAAATGGTCGATAATGTCCTTGAAACGGCGCGCATCCAGGCCGGTTCGGAGCGTTTGAACCTCGAGTTGGTCGATATTGCCGACGTGCTCGGCCAGGTCGAGTCGTCGACGGCGGCCGTGGCCGTTCAGAAAGGGGTTCGCTTTTCGACGCGCATCGATGCGGACGTCCCGCTTGTCATGAGCGACTGGGAGAAGGTGCGCCGCATCGTGTCGAACCTTGCGAGTAACGCGGTCAAGTTCACCGATACGGGAGGATCGGTCGACGTGCATGCGTCGCTTGCGGCCGACGGCGGCGAGGTCTCTATTGCAGTGCGCGACACGGGTATCGGCATTCCTAAAGATAAGCATCGTTTGATATTCGAGCGTTTCACGCAGGAGAACATGTCCACGGTGAGACGCTATGGGGGAAGCGGCCTGGGGCTTTCGCTTGTCTGAGACTTGGCGGGCATGCTCGGCGGCCGCGTCGCACTCGAAAGCGCGCCTGGCGAAGGGTCTCTGTTCACGGTGTTTCTGCCCGTGGACGAATCGTGGCACGAGCGCGTAGGGGGAGACGAAGGAGGGCGTCATGACCAAGGTCATGTTGATCGATGACGACGAGAGCATACAGATGCTCATAGGGCAGGTCGTCGCGCGTGCGGGTTACGATTTCTGCTGCGCGTCGAGCGGATACGAGGGCCTCGACATGCTGAGGCAAGAGCGCCCCGATTTCCTAGTGCTCGACGTCATGCTTCCTGACATCAACGGCTTCGATATCTGCCGAACCATCCGCGGCGAAGGACGTCAGGTCCCGATCATGTTTCTGTCGGCGAAAGGCGACATCGTCGACAAAAGCGTCGGCTTCAAGGCGGGCGCCGACGACTATCTGGTCAAGCCGTTTCTTCCCGAAGAGCTGCTGCTGCGCATCGACGCCCATCTTCGCCGTCGCACGGTTATGGCGCACGGCGGCAAGCCGAAGGAGGCGTCGGTCTATCGTATCGGCGACCTTGAGATCTTTTTCGGGAAATACGAGGTGAGGCTCAAGGGCGAACCCGTCGCATGCTCGTCGCGCGAGTTCGAAGTTCTTTCTCTTCTTGCCAGCGATCCGGGCGCGGTGTTCACACGCGACCAGATTCTTTCAGAGCTATGGGAAGACGATTCGTCGGCCGACCCGAATACGATCACCGTACTCGTGCGCAAGATTAGAGAGAAGATAGAAGACGAGCCATCGAAGCCGAAGTATCTTCTCACGGTCTGGCGCGTCGGGTACAAACTCGCCGATAGACTGTAATTGGGGTCTTTCGTCTGCGTCTTCAAGGGCGCGGTCGGCCGCTCCGGTGGTAAAATGATGGTGTGAAGAGGTGCTTTGAAAGGAGTCGCCATGAAGTACTCGAACATCCTTGTTCCTTATGACCGTTCCGAATCCGCGAAGCGCGCCCTGAGCACGGCTCTCGAGATGGCGGCAGATGCCGAGGGCGCCCAGGTGACCGCATTCTTCGCCTCGCCCGTTCCCGAATTCGAGTCGTCTCAGTTCCTCGCTGCCGAGAATATGGCGGGCGTCGTACGCGTTCCTCCTGAGGAGCTTGCGGCCATGCAGAAGGAATATCTCGATTACGAGCGCGGCCTTCTGGTCGAGGATTTGAAGGAATACGTCGGCGAGGAAGTTTTCGCGTCGGCTGACCTGTTCCAGGTGGCAGTGGGCCAGGGCAAGCCCAGCAAGGCCATTCTCGATTATGCCGCCGATCACGGCTGCGATCTGATCGTCATGGGCTGCCGCGGCCTGAACGCCGTTGCCGGCATGCTCGGTTCGGTCAGCTACGCCGTGCTGCGCAATGCCGAATGCCCGGTGCTGATCGAGAAATAATTCCGTGTCGCATGCTCTGTCTTTTCGACGGGCGGCGTCGACGGCATTTCAAGGGGCTCTGCGTATCTGAACTGCCTCCCATTTCTGCAGTGAACCCCTATAGTTGGACAGACCATGCTCCGCCTCCCCTATAGGGGTCCTCTGAGTTAGGGGGTTGATTTGCTGAGCAAGGATTACTCCGCCGAGTTCAAACAGCGCTTTGCGGACAGATATGCCGATGGCGCGACCATCACCATGCTACAGCACGAGTTTGGCCTTACGAAGTCAACCGTGAAGCTTTGGAGGGAGAGGATCGACCAAGGCGGCGTCGGGGCCATAGACAGGCCGAGGAAGAACAACCGCTATCCCCAGGAGTTCAAGCTTCGCGTCGTCGAAGCCTACCTCCGTGGCGAGGGCGACTACAGGACCCTCGCTCTCGAGCATGGCGTGCGCAACAGCGCGCAGATACGAGACTGGGTGAAGCGGTACCAAGAGGGAGGCGACGACGCCCTCGTCGTTCATCCGTCGGGACGAAGGAGGAAGGAGCCCGCGAGCGAGGAGACGCTCGAGCAGCGGTGCGCCCGCCTCGAGATGGAGGTCGAGATCTTAAAACGAATGGCCGCCTCGGCGACGGCCCTCT
>USLD01000126.1 GCA_900555495.1 uncultured Slackia sp.
TAGGTCTGGTGGCCGTAGGAGTCGGAGAAGATGATATCGCAGCCGGCGTCGGCCAGGTCGGCCGCGGAATTCTGCCTCTGGCGCGTAGCGAAGCAGATCGTATTCTTCACCACAGGGTCGATGCCGCGCGCGCGAATCGCTTCGACCACGGCATCGAGCTTTTCCTTGCTCTCCGTGGTCTGCACGACGATGCCGACGGGTTCGATGAGCTCGTCGGGGAGTTCATCGACGTCGGCCACTACCACGGCGCGCTCGCCCGCGTGGCCGCACAGGCCCTTGACCTCGGGATGCTCGGCGCGGCCGATCACGATCACCGTGCCGCCCGCGTCGCGCAGCTCGCCTGCGGAACGCTGTGCCTTCGCCACATGGGGACAGGTGGCGTCGATCACCGTCAGGCCCTTGTCCTTGAGCTGCTGCAGCACGTGGGGCTCGACCCCGTGGCTGCGAATGACCACGATACCGTTCTCGATGTCATCGACGCACTTCGCCGCCTTGACGCCCTGCTCTTCGAGCTGCTTGACCACGGTGGGATTGTGGATCAGCGGGCCGAGCGTATAGGTGTCGTCCTCGTCCATCATGGCTGCGACGGCCATATCGAGCGCACGCTCGACTCCGTAGCACACTCCTGCATGCTTCGCCCTGACAACGCGCATATCGGCTACTCCCCTTTTCGTGACATATCGCGCCCCGCGAATGCGGAGGCGAAATCCTTCGCATCGGGGAAAAGCTCCCCCATATCGACCTGCTCGCGATCGACGTCGCGAGAAAGCGCATAGCACTCCCTCATGACATACCACGACGCGGCATCGAGCCTGTCTTCTTTGGGAAGAAAGTCGAAATCTTCCAAGAAAACCGGCGCCCCGAAAACCACTTCGATCTTCGGAAAGCGAACGAACGTGCTTCCCTTCGGCTTGACCTTCTCGACGTTGCGCACGCTCGACGGAACGATCGCTGCCTTGCCCATGCGCGCGATGAACGCCACGCCCGCATGCAGCTCGGGATCGGCCGTGCCGCGCCCGCGACGCGTGCCTTCAGGAAAGATTCCCACGACTTCGCCGCGTTTGAGCATCGAAGAAGCGCGTTTGATGGCGGTTCTATCGGCGCTCGAACGCTTGATGGGAAACGCCCCTACGCGCGAGATGACCTGGCCTGCCAAGCCCTTCGCATTCGCGAACATATTGTCACGCGCCATGAACCTGATCCACTGGCTCGGACGCGCCGACAGCCACAGAAACACCGGATCGAGATACGATACATGGTTTCCGGCGACGATACATCCCTTTCCGTCGCGAAACGCGCGTACGTGCTCGACGCCTTCGACGGAGAACCTGAATGCGACCTTGAACGCCGCGAACAAAACGCCGTAAACAACGTTGCCAACCAGATGAGGAATGGGCTTGACGCCCTTGCCCTCGCGCTCGGCCGACGCCGCGTCCATGGGCATATCCCACATTTCTTTATATGCAAGCATCGGCTGCTCCTAGGAGGCACGTGCTGCGCGGGCGCGCTCGCAAATGTCGCCGATCACGTCTTCGATGGTGCGGCCCGTGGAGTCCATCTGCACCGCGTCTTCCGCGGCCGCTAGAGGAGCGGTCGCACGGTTCGAATCGAGCTCGTCTCGACGCACGATGTCGGCGAGCACCTCGTCGAAGTCGACCGACCCGACGCCGCGGGCCTCGTTCTGCAGGACGCGACGGCGGGCACGTTCTTCGTTGCTCGCGGTCAGAAACACCTTGACCTCGGCGTTCGGAAACACCACCGTACCGATATCGCGGCCTTCGATGACGAAATCGCCCTCGCGGCCGAGCCTGCGCTGTTGTTCGACGAGCGCCTCGCGCACAAGCGGATGCGCCGACACGATGCTGACCGAACGGTCGACCTGTGCAGTACGAATGGCGTCGGTCACTTCGACGCCATCGACGAAGACGCGCTTGGGAACGGGGTCGCCTTCGACGTGCCCGAACGAGATGGCCTTTTCGCGGGCAATAGTCGCACAGCGCTGCTCGTCGGACAGGTCGGAGCCCTCCTCGAGCACAGCCAGGGCGACACAGCGATACATGGCCCCTGTGTCGAGGCAGCTGAAGCCGAGCTTTTTCGCGACGGCCTTTGCGACCGTCGATTTTCCCGCCCCCGAAGGGCCGTCTATAGCAATGATCATGAAAAGCCTTTCTTGAAAACCGTGCGCGCCATCGCGGACGCACTAGTATAAAGCGAAACGCGGAAATATGCCGCAATCGCTTACAGAAAGATGACGGCATCAGGCGCGACGCGCGAGCGAAGCGATGTCGTCGAGGAAGCCGGGATAGCTCACCGATACCGCCTCGAAACCGTCGATCTGCACCGGCACGGCTCCTGTCAGACCGACAAGAGCCCAGGTCATGGCCAGACGGTGATCGCCGCCCGAAGAAAATCGAAGCCCTTCGGGCACCTTCAAGTCGGGGTCGCCTTCGATATAGAGGTCGTTTCCGTCCATCCACGCGTTGACGCCGAGCTTGGCGAGCCCGTCGATGACGGCCGCGATGCGGTCGGTCTCTTTCACGCGCAGCTCGCTCACTTCACGGAATACCGTGATGCCACGCGCATGCGCTGCCACGAGGGCGAGCACGGGGACCTCGTCGACGAGCGACGCAATCTTCTCCGCAGGAACCTCGCAACCGTGCAGGTTCTCGCAATACTGGACCGAAATGATGCCCGAGAGCTCTTTGCCCGCCGACGTCACGCCGCGACGAGACGCGTCGACGCCCATCTGCTCAAGCGTGCGCAAAAAGCCGATGCGGGCGGGGTTGAGCGAGACGCCTTCGATCTGGATAGCGCTTCCAGGCATGAGAGCCGCGGCACACGCGAGAAACGCCGCCGATGACGGATCTCCCGGCACGTCGATTTCGCAGGCCTGCATCGAGGCGGGACCGCTCACCTGGGCCATGCCCGACGCCGCCGTGGTCTGCACGCCGAAGCGCGGCAGCATGAGTTCGGTGTGATTGCGCGAAGGAGAAGGCTCGACGACGCGGGTGATACCTTCGGCTCCGATACCGGCAAGCAAAACGGCTGTTTTCACCTGGGCGGACGCAACGGGCGAATCGTAGTCGATCGCACGCAGCGAACGCGTCCCTCGAACCGTCAGGGGAAGCGTCCCCCTGTCTTCGGGATAGAAACGCGCACCCATCCTGGAAAGCGGGGCTGTCACGCGCAGCATCGGACGACGACGCAACGAATCATCGCCTGTCAACTCGACTTCGATATCCCACGGTGCGAGGATGCCCATCAGCAGCCTGACGGTCGTTCCAGAATTGCCGCAATCGATCGGCCCGTCGGGCGTATGCGGACCCTGCGCGCCCCATCCGGTAATTCCGCCCGCAAGGCTTCCATCCGCCATCTTCTCCAACGCGACGCGGGCACCGAGCTGCCGGACGGCGCGAACCGAGGAGCGCACGTCGTCGGAATCGAGAACGCCGGAAAGGCGAGTCGTTCCTTCCGCCATGGCGGCGAACAACACCGCCCTATGAGAGATGCTCTTGTCCCCCGGCACATGCGCACTGCCCATCAGGGGGCCTTCGAGCGGTTCGATAGTCGTGGTTCTTGCCTGCGTATCCATAATCGCTCCTCGTCGTCGAACGACACGCGCCTAAGCGTGCTCTGAAGCGGATTCTACCACTGCACCCTCGAGCCCGGCAGCACGACGAAGCGCCGCCACCTCATCCTCGTCCAAGACACGCCATGCGCCTTCTTCGAGGCCGCGAAGCCCGAGCGGGCCGAAGCTTTTCCTGTGCAGCTCGACAACTGGATGCCCCACGAAAGAACACATCCTTCTGACCTGGCGTTTTCTCCCTTCATGGATAGTGATGGAAACGAGCGAACGACCATGCGACGCATCGAGCAGCTCGACTTCGGCTGGAAGCGTCATGCCGTCGTCGAGCAGCACGCCCTCGCGAAGGCGACGCGCCTCGGCAGGCGTCATGATGCCGTCGACCAGCGCCTCGTAGGTTTTGTCGACGTGCTTGCGCGGATGAAGCAGCCCGTTGCCAAGCTCTCCGTCGGTCGAGAACAGCAGCAACCCCGTGGTGTCGTAGTCGAGCCTGCCGATCGGGAAAAGTCCCGGATAGCGGTCGTGCGGCACGAGGTCGGCGACCGTCGGGCGGCCTTGGGGATCCGACATCGTGGTGATGTAGCCAGCGGGTTTGTGCAGCATGATCGTCACGGCCCCATCAGCCAGGCGCACCGTCATGCCGTCCACGGTCACCGTATCCACGCGGGGGTCGACCTTGCTGCCCAGCTCGGTCGTCACCTCGCCGTTCACGCGGACGCGACCCGCAGTCATGAGGTTTTCGCTCCCCCGCCTGCTCGCAACGCCCGCGCGGGCGAGAAAATTCTGCAAGCGCATCGGCACGATACGCGTCTTTTCGGCTTCATCGGACAAGACCGTCCTCCTTTGCATCGCAGGGCTCGAACTCGAACTCGTCGGCGAAATCCGACACGA
>USLD01000127.1 GCA_900555495.1 uncultured Slackia sp.
TCGAACAGCAAGGCGGGTTCGAACCCTTCGTAGACGACGTCTCTCGGAGCCAGTTCGCGACGCAGGCTGGCGGGCGCCGCTTCCGGAGGATCGCATTCGAGGCCGAAGGTGAGCACGTCCGGGCTTTGCGTTTCAAAGGTCCGATTCACGCGCGCGCAGGCATGGGGGACCAAGGTGTCGTCGGCGTCGACGAACATGAGGATGTCGCCCGAGGCGTGTGCGATGCCCGTGTTGCGCGCTACGGAGACGCCCTGGTTGGGTTGTTCGATCACGACGATACGCGCGTCGCGCGCGGCGTAATCTTTCAGGATGTCTTCGCAGCGATCGGGCGACCCGTCGTTCACGCAGATGATTTCGAGGTCGTCATGAGTTTGCCCGATCAGAGAATCGAGCGTCGCGCCCAGATGCTTTTCGGCCTTGTAGACAGGAACGATGACCGATATCTTCACGGAACCTCCCGGTACGGAGCATCGGTCAGGCCTCGCGTCTTATCCGATGCTGTTTTCGTCGATGCCTGCGGGTCCTATGATGCGACGGCTGCAGGCTCGCCGCCGCATCTCGTTATTTCGAGCGTCCCGCGACGGCTTGCGCGAGCGCCTTCGGGCCGCCGAGACGCAATGCGAACAGGGCCTTGGCGGCGGTGCCGCTGTCGTTCGAGCGCGCACGCACGCGCAGATACTTCTCGGGGTCGTCCATGATGGTGCGCAGGTTGAGGGCGCGCCAGCCGTTCCATTCGCCCCAATCGAGCGCCCCGGCCGCCTCGTAGCCTTTGAATTCGCGCCCCATGCGCTCGAGGAATTCCATCTTGAATTCGGGAGCGAGACGGTCGAGATTCCACAGATAGGCGTTGTATTGCGAGACCTGGGCCATGAAGCGCAGACCGCGTTCGTGCCGCTCGTCGTCGCGGGCGTCGAGCCAGCGGTTGATTTCCGCATATTCCTCGCACACGCAGAAGACCTTGCCTTTGGAATTGACCGACGAGGCCTCGTTGTCCTGGCGGTAATGGACGATGGGGTTTTCCAGGAAGGCGGCGCGTTCGGCGCTTGCCCAGACCTTGAAGGCGAACGAAGTGTCCTGATACGAAGCGCCGGGGGTTTCGAGGAAACGGATGTCGTTTTGCTCGAGGAAGTCGCGGCGATACAGGCCGCTCCAGATAGAGGGCTTCTGATAGAAGATACGCGTGTCCTCGCGCGTGTCGACGACGCGGCCGCACATATCGGTTTCGACCATGCGATGCAGCTCGTCGCGATCGCCTTCGGTCCAGTAGAACGTGAAGTTGCCCTTGACCGCCTGGGCGTCGTGCTCGACGGCCGCGCGGTAGAGGGATTCGAGCGCGTCGGGATAGAAGAAGTCGTCCGATTCGAGTACGGCGACAAACGGCGCACGGGCTTCGTCCAGGCCGACGTTCATCGTGGCGCCGTAGCCGGAATTAGCCTTGTCGATCACGCGGAAGCGCGTGTCCGCGGCCGCGTATTCATGGGCTATCGCCGAAGACGAATCGGTCGAGCCGTCGTTGAGGCAGATCGCCTCGAAATCGGAGAAGCTCTGGCCGCGCAGCGAATCGAGGCAGGGACGCAGGTATTTCTCGACGTTGTAGATGGGTATGAGGACGGAAATGGTCGGCCGGGTCGTTTCGGGTGCGGCGTTCGATGCCATGCTGTGTCTCCGTTCTTCATCGCGCGCCGTTTCGCGCGGGCTTCGTTCGAAACGGACCCGCCTGGGAAGGGCGGGTCCGTCGGGCGGGTGTTATTCCTCGTCGAGCGCCGACGCCGCCTTCGCGAGCATCGTCTTGTCGAGGGGGCTGAACTGGGTGCGGCTTCCGACGAAGACGATTCGGTCGACCTGGCCGCGGCGGCTTTCGAACAAGTCGATCGCATGCGCCACGCTGTCGAGGTCCTGCGGGTCGTCGAGCACGACGAGCGATTCGGTGCGCGCTGCATAGGGGCCGATCGTGTAGGAGTAGGCGGGCTGCCACGAAGGCGCCGCGATGAACGAGCGGACGGGCTCGGCGTCGGCGCCGCGCTCGTTTTCGATCCAGGCGCGGATGGCCTCGTTGGCGCGGTAGGCGTCGTCTTCGCAGAAACGCACGATTTGTATGCTGCGCTCGCGTATGCCGGCGAGCTGCGCATCGGGACAACCCTCTTCGCTGTCGAGCACGAGAAGCCTGTCGTTGCCGTGCGAGACGATGCGCTCGATCAAGCCGTCGCTAAGCGGCTTGCCAGGCGACTTGATGAGCAGCGGGCAGCGTTGCTCGCTTGCGTAGGGCGAAAGCGAAATCATGTCTCCCATGCATCCGATATGGGTGAGAATCGCGGGCCCCTGCCACAGATCGCGCTGCGCGCCGTAGTCGAACACCGCGAACGACAGTCCTTCGTAGGTGTCCGCCGACAGCGTTTCCACGTCATAGCGCGCGTCGGTCGCGGCTTGCAGGGCGCGACCGAACTTGTCGGCGTCGCAGTAGGGGGTCTTGCCTACCAGGATGATGCGCCGCGCCTTGAGCCGCTTGATTTCCTGAGAGGTGGCGTCAGGAATGCCGTCGGATTGCGTGAGCAGCACGGGGGCGCCGAGCGCGCCTGCGAGCCCCGCTCCGAGGAATCCATCCATCTCGTATTCGCCGAAGGCGACCACGACCGTGTCGGCGGGCTCTTCGCGGCTGCTGCTCAGACGCGCTGCCATGGCGTAGGGGCTGTCGGCTTCGAGCGGCTTGATCAGCGACTCGTCGGCCTGCACTCGAGAGGTGAGCATGGAGAACACGCGTTCCTCCGCCGCCTTGCTGCCGGTGTGTCCGCCCAGGACACGGTAGGTTTGGCACACGTCATGGGCGGTGCCGAGCATGCGCATATGGCCCTTTTCGATCCAGACGGCCTTGTTGCATAGGCGTTCGATCTGGTCGTTGTTGTGCGACACGATCAGGACGGTGACGTTATGCTCCTTGATCAGCGACTGGATGCGTTCCTCGCATTTCTTCTGGAACATGAAGTCGCCGACGGAAAGCACCTCGTCGACGATCAGGATGTCGGGCACGATCACCGTGGCGATGGCGAACGCGATGCGCGCGACCATGCCGGACGAGTAGTTCTTCAGCGGCATGTCCAAGAACGGCTTGATTTCGGCGAATTCGACGATGTCGTCGAAATTGTCCTGGATGAACTTCTTCGAATAGCCCAGCAGCGCGCCGTTAAGATAGATGTTCTCGCGCGCGGTGAGCTCCATGTCGAAGCCCGCGCCCAGTTCGATGAGCGGCGCGATGTTGCCGTGGATCGTGCACGTTCCCTTCGTGGGTTCGAGCACGCCGGCGATGATCTTGAGCAGGGTCGATTTTCCCGATCCGTTCGTTCCCAGGATGCCGAAGACATCGCCCTTCTTGATGTCGAGGGTGATGCCGTCGAGCGCGCGGAACTCCTTGAAGCGCAGCTCCTTGCGCGCGAGCGCGATGGCGTATTCCTTGAGGCTGTTGAGCTGCTCGTTGGCCATGTTGAAGATCATGGACACGTCTTCGACCGCGATGGCGGTCTCGCGCTCGGGCTCGTCGGGAAGGGCGGAGAAGCCGGAAAGCGGGGTGGTGTTGACAACTTCGGGCATGGCTTCTCCTAAACGTAGAGGATGAACTTCTTCTCGCTCTTCTTGAAGATGAGCAGGCCGACGGCGAAGGTGACCACGGCCATGCCGAGGCAGATCAGATTCTCCTGGAGGCCGGGAACGGTGCCGTCGAGCAGAAGCTGGCGGAAGTACGAGACGTAGTGATACATGGGGTTAAGCTCCATGATGGGCATCATCCAGTCGGGAAGCACCACGACGGGGTAGAAAAGCGGGGTGGCATAGGTCCAGGCGGTGATCACGACGCTCCAGAGGTGGCACACGTCGCGGAAGAATACGGCAAGGGCCGAAAGCGCCAGGCCGAGGCCCGCCGAGAACAGCACGACGAACAGCAGCAGCACGGGCAGCATGAGCAGGCTCAGGCTCGGCGCCACCTTGAAATAGATCATGACGATCGCCACCGCGATCAGCGAGATGCAGAAGTTGACAAGCTGGAAGAGCACCTTTTCGATCGGGAATATCAGCTTCTCGATGCGTACCTTTTTGATGAGCGACGATGAGTCGAGGATCGACCACATGGCGCCTGTCGTGGACTCCGACATCAGGGCGAACAGGGTGTTGCCCAGAATGATGTAGAGGGGGTAGTTGGGAATGTCGAAGCGGAAGAACGTGCTGAACACGGCGCTCAGGACGATCATCATGAGCAAGGGGTTCAGCACCGAGGGCGCTGCGGCGGTATTTGAGCTTGAAGTCTTTAGAGACGAGCGATGAGATGGTGAACCAGTTGCGCTTCAAGGTTGCCTTGTTTATCGCGTTGGACATGGCGTACCTGTGACTTTCTTATAGTTCGTCGGAATACAAACGAACCGAAATTATACCCCACGCGCCGCCGGCGCTGCATTCTTCATCGAAAGAGCTTCGAGAGAACGCAGCC
>USLD01000128.1 GCA_900555495.1 uncultured Slackia sp.
GAGACGTTCAAGAAACGGGATTTGATCTGACGCTGGAGCTCACGCACAGTCAGCGCCGCGTCAACGTCCCGGGTGCCTTCGTTCGAATCCATGCCAGGATAGGCCCGTTCTGCCTTTTTCGCCACGCAAGGCATGTAGGATACCACGAAAATCCGCGATGGGTCGATGCCAAGTAAATCCGCATAGTATGTTTTTGCCAAAGCGCCGAAAATCTGCTGGGGCGACTTCGTCGTGGAAAGGCGATCCTGCATCCACGGGTAGCGCGTCTTGAGGAAGCGCACCCATCCGGGACAGCACGACGTGAACATCGGGCCGTCGACCCCCGCCTCGAGCCGATGCAGAAGCTCGCTTCCCTCCTCCATGATGGTCATGTCGGCCGCGAAGTCGGTGTCGAACACGTAGTCGAAGCCGAGTTTTCGCACAGCCGCCACCATGCGGCCGGGAGTCGCCTCCTCGTTTTCGAGACCGAGCCCCTCGTGCCACGACGTGCGCACCGACGGCGCGATCTGCGCGATCGTCACCGTATCGGGATCGCCGATCGCATCGAACACGCGCGCGATATCGCTTCGCTCGTGCAGAGCCCCCACGGGACAATGCGTGATGCACTGCCCGCAATACGAGCAGTCGTCTTTCGCCACCGCATCGACGCGGCTTCGCGAGCCTGAATCGACGAGCGCCCACACTGCGAGCGCCTGGCTTTTCTCGCACACCGAAACGCACCTGAGACACGAGATGCACTTCGCAGGCTCTTTCACCAGCGGGAAGCGCTTGTCGACCGGCTCGGAATCGAAGCTCGTAGGAAACGGCACGTCATGAATGGCCATGCGGTCGGCCAGGGCCTGCAGGCGACACGTTCCGTTTCTGAAGCAGGTCGGGCAACGACGGTCATGGCGCGAAAGGATGAGTTGCAGGTTGGTACGACGCGCAAGGCGGACGCGCTGCGTGTCGGTACGCACCTCCATGCCGTCGAAGACGGGGCTATTGCATGCCGCCACCAGGCGGTCGATCCCTTCGACCTCGACGACGCAGATACGGCAGGCGCCGATTTCGTTGAGCTCGCGCAGATAGCACAGCGTGGGGATTTCAATGCCTGCGAGACGGGCGGCCTCGAGGATCGTCGCGCCCTGCGGCGCATCGATGCCCACGCCGTCCACAACGACACGGACGGTTTCATGGCGCTCTTGCGCCGCACGATTCGCCTCTACCATGCGAGCCTTCCTTCCTTGCGCAGGATTCCGCATCCGTAATGGTCGCAGCTCAGGCAGCGCGCCGCCTCCTGGCGCATCTCCTGCTCCGAGAACCCGTATTCCACCAGCTCGAAATCGTGGCGGCGCTGCTCGCCCGGCCTTTCGCCGAGAACAGCGCGACCCCACGGCATTCGGTCGTGCTGCGAGACCGGATCGAATACGATATCGAGCGACAGCTCCCGATGAAAGCCGAGGTCGGCGTCGATCGAACGCGCAGCCTGCTTGCCGTCGGCGATCGCGATGATCGCCGATGCGGGACCGCGCATGCAGTCGCCGCCCGCATAGACGCCTGCGGCATCGATGCAGCGCAGCTTGTCATCGACGACGAGGGTCTTGCGCTCGCATGCGAGGCCCGCGCCCTCGAACGGCGCCGAGAGGACATCCTGGCCGACGGCCACCACCACAGCCTGGCATGCGATGGATTCGACCGGGCGCTGTGCGGGCACAGGAGACGGGCGGCCGTTGCGGACAGGGCCCGTGACCTGCGGCTGAATCTGCAGCCCGCACACGCGGCCCGCCTCGTCGGTCTCGATCCGCACAGGCGCCGAGAGGTCGGCGATGTGGCAGCCGTCGGCCACTGCGCCCTCGATTTCCTCGGGCAGCGCCGTCATGTCGGCCGCGCGACGACGATAGACCACGGTGACGCTTTTCGCTCCCAGACGGATGGCCGTGCGAGCGGCGTCCATCGCGACGTTGCCGCCGCCGATGACGCACACGTCCATTCCCTTCCAGTCGGGAAGCTCGCCCGATGCCACCTCGCGCAGCATCTCGACCGCCGATACGACGCCTGCGGCGTCTTCGCCCTCGATGCCGACGCGCTTGTCGCCGTGCGCGCCGATCGCGACGTACAGCGCATCGTAATCGCGTCGCACGTCCTCGATCGGCAGGTCGACGCCCACGTCGACGCCGTAGACGATTTTCACGCCCGCCGCCTCGATCGACGCGATTTCGGCATCGAGGATGTCTTTGGGGAAACGGTAGTTGGGAATGCCGTAGCGCAGCATGCCGCCCGGCTTCTCGAGGCGTTCGAACACCGTGACGTCGTGGCCGAGACGCGCCAAGTAGTAGGCCGCAGAAAGGCCGGACGGGCCGGAACCCGCCACGGCGATCTTCTTGCCCGTGGCCTCGAGGCGCGATGCGGCGCGCGGCCGCGTCTCATGATCGACGGCATAGCGCTTCATGCCCCGGATGTTGATCGCATCGTCGACCAGCGCGCGGCGACAAGTCTGCTCGCAAGGATGCTCGCAGACGTAGGCGCACGCCGAAGGAAACGGGTTGTCTTTCCTGATCAGTTCGACCGCATCATCGAAGCGACCCGCGGCCGTCAGCGCGATATAGCCCGGAACGTCGACGTGCGCAGGACACGACACCGTGCATGGCACGCCCTGAGACGAGCTGCGCAGGCAGCTTCCATGTTCCATATGCTGTTCGAAATCGTCATGGAACGCCGCAAGGCTCACGAGCACCTGCTCGGCCGCCTGGTAGCCGATAGCGCAATCGGACGTATCCCTGATATGCTCGGCAAGCGAACGCAGGCGCGCAAGCGCACCCGAATCCGCTTTGCCGTCGATGATGTCTTCCAGCATGCTCGAAACGCTCGCAAGCCCGATACGGCACGGAACGCACTTCCCGCAGCTTTGCGCATGCGCAACGCCCACCTGGGCGCGCGTCATATCGACCGGACATGTCCCCCGCGCGGTCGCGCCGAGACGCCGCGCCGTATCGTTGCACTGCGCGGCGAGCCGTCCATGAAGCGATGCCCGCGCGTACCCCTTCGCAATGCCCATGCTTCTCCTCCCGACAAGACCCCGTAGGGCCGCCTGATCCGTTCCCGCCCCGATAAAAGCCCGCCTAGAAACGCGAGCGCCGCGTTTCGCTCCAGGTGCCGCTCTATGGTCGGAAAAGCGAAACGGAATATAAGCGAGATGCGTCATGATACCATCGCGCGACGGTCCTCCGCCGAAAGCGAAAGAAAAGATACGGCATGGAAATAGAAAATGCCGCCCGCCGACGGTCGCAGCGCACCGTGGCGGACGACTTTCACCCAGTCGATAGACGAAACTAGTTTTCCGTAAGAACCTTCGTGGAAGCTACATTTCCAGGGGCTATCATAAGCACGCCGACGCTGCCTTCCTCGGGCGCGTCGAAGTACAGCGTGCCGTCGATAACCTCGCTCATCGAGAAACGGTCGTCGGACTTGAACGTGATCACCGCATCCACGCCCGAAATCACGGAAAAAGGCGTAGGGTCGGACGTAAACGCCACCACGGTATCGACATGAGCCGCCTCGAAACGACCCAGCACGTCTTCGATGTGCTTCACCAACGCCGGATCGATCGCTGCGGGATCGACGGCGGCGAACAGCTCGGATACGCTTCCGTAAGCGCTCTTCACACGCGTCGTGGTCTTCTCATCGACCGATCCGGGTTCGCCCGACGGCGTGGTAACGGTCGTCTTCGTCGTCTTCGTCGTGGTCGTCGTCGGCATAGAAAAGCCCCCCGTCATATCCGCGGGAATGCTGAAGAAGCCGTAAGTATGGCCGTCTTTCATAATGATGCGGCCGCTCACGAATTCACGCAGCGAATCCGAGTGGATTTCGATGACGGAGGCCTTTTTACCCTCATAGATCGCACGCGCTTCCTCCATCGTCATCTCCCCGTCGGAAGCCCCGTCAGCAGCATACTGCGTCTGCGAAGAAGCGCTTTCGGCATCCTCGGCCGAAGATATCTTAGCCGATGAAGACGGAATCAGAATGGGCTTGACATCCCTTCCTTGCGCATCGGCCGCCTTGTCGTCGACCTGCGACGAATCCTTCTTTCGCACCGTTCCGTCGAACAGCACCACATCGTAGCCCGACATGTCTCCAGCGACATCGTCGATGCTCGTAGCCGCGACGTTGAGCCCGCGGCCCGCGTTCGAGATGTACGACGTCAGCAGGACGAAGCCCGCAACGACCAGCACGGCGAACACGGCGAGCGCGATGCGTTCGCGCTTATGCTGCTTCGCCGCACGCGACGCAGCGACCGAACGGGCGTCGAGCAGGCGCGCTGCCTCGGCCGAGCATGAAAACGACGGCTCATCCCCTTCGCCCCGGCCGCACGCACATGACGCGCCCTTCTCGAACGCGGCGCCATTTTCCTCGGGCGATGAGGCACCGGCGTCATGGCGCCTCATCGTCCGGCCTCCAGAAGAGGACGCAGGAAACGGCCGGTGTGGCTTTCCGG
>USLD01000129.1 GCA_900555495.1 uncultured Slackia sp.
GTTTCTGCATAATGTTCAGTCGGTCACGGGCATGGTAGCCGCGCCGGTGCAGTTTCTCGGAACGGGTGTCGCCTTCGCCGAAGAGGCTGCGGGCGATGCCGTGGAGAACGCTACGGTGAGCGACCAGTCCTACACCGCTCTCAAGGAAGAGAACGCCAAACTGAAGTCCCAGGTCATCCAGCTCGAAGAGTACCGTCAGGAGGCTCAGCGCCTTCAAGGTCTGCTCGATTTGTCCGATCAGTACGGCGTCGAAGGCGTGACCGCGCGCGTTATCGGCCTGGCTTCCGACGCATGGGACCGCGTGATCACCGTGGGCGTGGGCTCCAATGCAGGCGTCGAACCCGGCCTTCCCGTCATGGGGTCGAGCGGCCTTCTGGGCCAGGTCGTCGAGGTGAGCCCCTTGACGTGCAAGGTGCGCCTGATCGATGACCCGCAAAGCGGCGTTTCCGTCTACATCCAGGGCAATCGTGCCGAAGGCGTGGTGAAGGGCTCGGTCGAGGGCCTGCTGTACCTCGAGAACATCGATTCGTCCGTCGAGGTGAACGTGGGCGATGTCATCGTGACGTCCGGCCTGGGCGGAAGCTATTTCCGCGGCATGGAGCTCGGCACCGTTTCGGCGGTTCGCGCGTCCGCAGGAACGTCTGACCGCACGATCGTCGTCTCGCCCTTGTCCGTCGCCGATCCGCTCGAGGAGGTCACGGTGGTCATGTCCGTTGCCGAGCAGTCGGTAGATGGGTCTGACGGCGATTCTTCCGCCTCCGCGGCGGGATCGACGACGGCAGCGGCGGGGGAGTAGCCGATGCGCGGTTCGGTGCTTTTGTTCCTCGCCGGCTTGGCGAGCCTCGCATTGCAGCTCATCTTGGCGCCTTCCATCGCCATTTTCGGCGCCATGCCCGATTTCGTCCTCGTGTTCGTCGGCGTGGCGGCCATGCTTCGCCCGTCCGACTCCACGATGGTGGTGGGATTCGCTCTCGGCATGGTGTACGACCTGGTGTTGAGCGGTACGCCCGGCGTCATGGCGGCGCTTTTGGCCCTGGTTGCCTTCTGTGCGAGCCGCGCTTCCATGCGCTTGGGCAACGATACGCTTTCGGTGTCGCTTCTGATCACCATGGCGTCCTCGCTTCTGGTCGAGACATGCTATGCGCTGTTCTACGTGGCCACCACCGACGTCTCGGCGGCCGACGCGCTGCTGATGCGCGCCCTTCCGTGCGCGCTCTACGACTGCGCGGTCTGCCTGATCGTGCTCCCCGTGCTTTCGGCCCTGTTCTCGCGCGGCGCCTCGATCCATGCGGCGCCGGAATCTTCCACGATACGACTGCGTTAAGGAGGCGCTATGGTAACGGCGATTATCACGGCCATCGTCATCCTGGCCATATCGGGCGCCGCACTGGTCATCTACTATCGGTCGCGCTCGGTGAAACCCGGCTCTTCGGTGGCCAAGTCGGTCTCTTCGATTGGCTCGGCGGAACCGCTGCGCGTGCATAAGGGCGAATCGATGGCCGCCTCCGCGGGCGCCCATCAAAGCTCGAACAGCCCGCTGAAAGACCGGCTGCGGCCGCGCTACACCGCGCTCGGCGTGCTGATTGCGGGCATTTTCGGCAGCCTGTCGGTCAAGCTGTGGAGCATGCAGGTGCTCTCTTCGAGCGAATATCGCGCCAAATCCGACGAAAACCAGCTCACCACCATCAAGACGCCCGCGGCCCGCGGCCGCATCTACGACACCGAGGGCATCGTCTTGGTCGACAACAAGATCACGCCCGCGATCGTGGCCGACGCCGAGGTGGCGCAGGACCGCAGCGTCCTTATGCGCCTGTCGGCCTTGACCGGCGTTCCCTATGCCGTGGTCAGGCAGCGTATTCTGGATACCAGCGGCGGTGCCCAGGCGCAGCGCGAGGTGTCTTCGGATGCGAAGGCGCGCGACGTCGCGTTCATCGCCGAGCATCCCGAGGCGTTTCCCGGCGTCAGCGTGCAGAGGCGATCGAAACGCGTCTATCCCTACAAGGGCCTGGCCGGCCAGGTTCTCGGCTACACCGGCACGGTGACCGACGCCCAGCTGGGCGCCATTCCCGCCGGCCGCGATTACCAGAGCGGCGACGAGGTGGGCCAGTCCGGCGTCGAGCTGACCTATGACGGCTACCTGTTCGGCTCGCACGGCGCGAAAGTCGTCGTCTCCGACGTCGACGGCACTGTGCACGAGGTGCGCAGCGAAACGCCGCCTGCCCAGGGTAGCGACCTGTACCTCACCATTTCGGCCAAGGTGCAGAAAATCGCCGAGGAAGAGCTGCAGTCCCTGATCGCCCCGCATGGCGTGATCGGCGGCGGCACGGGCACGTCCGGCGCGGTCGTGGCCATGGAAGTCGACACCGGCGACGTTATCGCCATGGCGAGCTTCCCGCCGTTCGACCCGACGCATTTCGTCGGAGGCGTGTCGCAGGACGACTGGGACCGCTATAACGACAAGGAATCGTCGGGTTCGCCGTTGCTCAATCGCTGCATCGCAGGTCAGTATCCCGCCGCATCGACCTTCAAGGCGTTCACCGGCATGGCGGGCCTGCATTACGGATTCGCGGATTCCGCCCGTTCGTGGAACTGCACCGGCAGATGGACCGGCTTCGGCGAGGCGTACGGCCAGAATTGTTGGAAGCTCGACGGCCACGGCCCCATATCGTTTCGCCAGGCCATGGTCATCTCGTGCGACACGGTGTTCTACGAGATCGCGAAGGATTTCTACAACGCGGCTTCGACGCTGGGCATGGACGCCATGGCCAATTATGTCAAGGAATTCGGTTTCGGCAAGAAGACGGGCATCGAACTGGAAGGCGAGGGCGAAGGTGTCGTCCCTACCCCCGAATGGAAGGCGAAGAACTGGGAAAACGCTCCTGAACAGGGGCAATGGCAGCCCGGTGATATGTCCAATATGGTGATCGGACAGGGCAACGTCATCGTCACGCCCTTGCAGATGGCCGTAGGTTATGCGGGCGTGGCCACGGGCAAGCTGCCCAAGCCGAATCTTCTCAAAGAGGTGCGCAACTCCAGCGGCGAAAAAGTCGTAGGCCATGAACCCGAGTTCACGGGGGAACCCGACGTGCGCAAGGCCGAGCTCGAAACGGTGCGCGATGCGTTGCGCGGCGTGGCCGAAGAGGATGCTTCCATTCCCAACCTGCTGTCGCAGTACGACTATGAATGCGCCTGCAAGACGGGTACGGGCGAATGGGCCGAGCATGACGGCTATGCGTGGTTCGCGATGTATGCGCCTTACGATAATCCGAAATACGTCGTGACGTGCGTCATTACCGAGGGCGGTGCCGGCGCGACCGCCGCGGCGCCGATCGCGGCCAAAGTCATGGATGGGTGCGTGAAGCTCGGTCAAGGAGCCCTTGACAAAGAGATAACGCCCACGGAAGAGATCACGCAGTCCGTTCCGTACCAGGGTACGGGCGCAGGAAGGGTCGACTAGCATGGCCGGATTCAACGAGATCGATCGCGTTCGTACGCCCGAAGGCGGCGTCGTCGGGTCGGGTTCTCCCGACGGCGCGACGCGGCGCAAGCGCGGGCTCATCGACGCCATTCCCAAATCCCTCGTCGCTGTGGCGCTCTGCCTGATCGCCTACGGCCTTTTGGTGGTGTGGTCGGCGGTCCAAGGCAACGAGGACTATTCGTTCACGCGCCAGCTGATGGGCGTGGGCCTGGGCGCGGTGGCCATGATGGTCTTCTATTCGATCGATTATCGCCAGCTTGCGGGCTACACTACGCTGCTCTTGGTCGTGAATGTGGCGCTGATCCTTTCGCCTCATCTGCCGATCATCGGCGTCGAGGCGAAGGGTGCGCAGAGTTGGATCAACGTCGGTATGCAGCTGCAGCCGGGCGAGTTCGCCAAGATAACGGTTATCCTGCTCGATGCGAGCGTGCTCGCGCGCTATGGCGGCAACCTCGACGATCCGCGTGAGTATCTGAAGGCTCTTGGCTACATCCTCATCCCCTTCGCTTGCATCATGACCCAGCCCGACTTGGGAACCGGCCTGGTCTATCTGTTCATCGGCGGCGTGACGCTCGTCATGGGCGGCGCGCGCCTGAAGTATCTGCTGATCACGCTGGGCGCGTTGGTGGCCGCGGTGGCCGCGGTGTGGTGCGCCGCGCGGGCCGAGGGGACGGAACCGGATGCGGAGAAGCTGCGCGAGGCTCTGGCGTCGTTTTCGGGCGTCAAGCGGCGTTTCGAGTTCTATGTGAACACCCCGAAGCAGGTCTATATGGACGACTACGCCCACCATCCGCGCGAATTGGCAGCGACGCTGACCTCCGTGCGCGGGATGTTCCCCGGGCGGCGGATCACGGCGCTCTTCCAGCCCCACCTCTACACCCGCACCCGCGACCTCTGTGCGGAGTTCGCCGAGGCGCTGTCGCATGCCGACGAGGTGGTGTTGCTGACGAT
>USLD01000130.1 GCA_900555495.1 uncultured Slackia sp.
CGGACGAATCCGAGCCTGTGGCATTCCTTCTGGCGGAGAGCTGGGGATTCGAACCCCAGATACCCTTTTGGGGTATACTCACTTAGCAGGCGAGCACCTTCGGCCTCTCGGTCAGCTCTCCGTAAAGGTGTAGGCTGCATAATAGCGTTACGGCTGCATAAAAGCAAGGAGTGTCGATGGTCTCGACTACGACAAATTCACAACGTCTCTCATCGGGCCCTGTCGGGCCCTCGGTCGATTGCATGTCCGCCTGCGGTGCATCTGGCGCCGTTTGCGCACCCGACCTGCATATTTGTAAAAGCACGACCCCGAACGGATTGTTTTCGCGCGCCTTCTCGGGCGCGTTTTCTTCTCATTCGCTCATTCTGGCGATCGCGGCGATCGCGGCGGTTCTGGCCGTAGCATGCATAACGCCCCTCACGGCGTATGCGAAAAGCTACACCTGTCCGAGCGTCGAAATAAACGCCGTAGCGGGCCGGGACGCCACGCTTTCCGTCACTGAAACGCGTACGTTCGATTTCGACGGAACGTTTTCGGCGGTGTGGTGGAGCTTCGATTCCATGCCCTCGAACGAATGCGAGCTTACGGTCTCTTCGATTAGCTTGGCGCCTGAAGGCGGTCAGGCGGTCTCGCTTCCTGAGGTCGAATTCCAACGCGCGTGGCGCGAGTCGGGCGGCCCCGCCGAGCCTGCGTTCTCGGTCGACGTCGATCGCAAGACCGTGTACGTGTTCGCTCCGATGGCGGATGCGCGCATCGACGTGACCCTGACGTACTCCATTTCCAATTTCGTGCAGGTCTATGACGATGTAGCCGAGCTGTATTGGCAATACGTCGGTCACGGATGGAGCGTCGACAGCGACCACGTGGTGGCTTCGGTGCATGTGCCGGTGCCCGCAGGGGCCGACGCCCGTACCGACGACGCCCTGCGCGCTTGGGGCCACGGTCCGCTCGATGGCACGCTTTCTTTCGATGGCGCCGGCGTCATCTCCATGACGGTGCCTTCGGTGAAGGCGGGCGGCTACGCCGAGGTGCATGCGGTGTTCCCCCGCGCGTGGATGAGCGCGGTTTCGTCCTCGTCTCCCGCCATGCATACGGGCGAGCGTCTCGACTCGGTGCTCCAGGACGAGGAACGTCTCGCCAACCAGGCCAACGCCGAACGCATCCGTTCTCTGGCGCTTATCGTTGCCTGTCTGGTCGTCTCGCTTGCGGTGATCGTCTGGGCGCTTGTGATGTTCTTCCGCCATGGCAAGGAGTACAAGCCCAAGTTCAACGAGCAGTATTGGCGTGACGTGCCCGAAAAGGGCATCCATCCTGCGGTAATCGGCCGTCTGTGGCGTTGGAATTCCCAAAGCAAGAACGACCTGCAGGCGACGCTTATGCATCTGTCCAGCATCGGCGCCATCCGCTTGGACGCCGGCAGCTACGAGCGTCCTTCGGGCTCGCGCGCCGAGACGGTCAACGACTACTACATCACGCGACTTCCCGGCTGGGAGGAGAAGGTGGCGGACAGTCCGATCGACCGCCGTGCTATGGAGCTTTTGTTCGAGAGGGTCGCGCATGGTTCCGACGCTTTGTGGTTCGGCACGGTCAGCCAATACGGCTCCGAGCACCCCGAGGCGTTCATGGGCTTGCTGGACGGTTGGCAGGGCGTGGTTTCCGCCGAAACCAACAAGCAGGACTTCTTCGAGGCCAAGGGCGCGCGTTACCAGGGCGCCATGTTCGCCCTGGGGGCTTTGGGCGTGGTTGCGGGAATCTGCGGCGTGGTCTTCTTCGACAACTTCATCCCGCTGATCGCGGCCGCTCCCACGATCGCGGTGCTGTTCATCGTGGGCGCCGTGATGTCGCGTCGAAGCGAGCGCGCCGTCGAGCTGCACGCCAAGTGCGAGGCGCTGCGTCGCTGGCTGAAGGATTTCAGCGCGCTTGACGAGCGCCTTCCCACCGATGTGAAGGTGTGGGGCGAGATGATGGTGTACGCCTACGTGCTGGGCGTCGCCGACGAGGCGATCAAGGCCCTGCGCATGCGCATGCCCCAGGTCGTCGAAGATGACGACTTCCTGCCCGTGTATTACTGGATGATGCCCC
Organism: uncultured Slackia sp.; assembly: GCA_900555495.1. Classification (GTDB taxonomy): domain Bacteria; phylum Actinomycetota; class Coriobacteriia; order Coriobacteriales; family Eggerthellaceae; genus Slackia. The sequence goes on from USLD01000130.1 coordinate 2,083, forward strand.
ATTACTACGGAACGGGTATCGGCGCGTCGGCGATGAACAGCCCGCTCGACGCCTTCACGGCCATGCAGTCGAACACGGTCGACGTGGCGAAGGCGGCCATGAGCGCTGCTTCGGGCGATTTCTCGAGCGGGGGCGGCTTCGGCGGAGGCTTCTCCGGAGGCGGAGGATTTTCCGGGGGCGGCTTCGGCGGCGGAGGCGGCGGCGCGAGGTAGGCGGTATACTGCCTTCGGAATGAAGCGGCGCCGCGGCGCCGGATAACGTGCGATAGGAGAGAGTTCATGTCTTGCGATCACAAGAAGCCCGTCGTCGGCATCATCATGGGCAGCGAAAGCGATATGCCCGCCATGGAGCCCTGCATGAAGCAGCTCGATGAGTTCGGCGTCCCCTACGAGGTGAAGGTGGCATCTGCCCATCGTAAGCCGCTCGAGGTGCACGAGTGGGCCGAATCGGCCGAGGAGCGCGGCATCCGCGTTATCGTGGCCGCCGCCGGCAAGGCCGCTCATTTGGGCGGCGTCGTGGCCGCTTACACCCCGCTGCCCGTGATTACGGTCCCCATGAAGACGAGCGACCTCGGCGGTCTGGACTCGCTGCTCTCCATGGTGCAGATGCCTTCCGGCGTACCTGTGGCCTGCGTGGCGATCAACGGCGCGAAAAACGCTGCGGTCCTGGCGGTTCAGATGCTCGGCACCGGCTGCGAGAACGCCCGCCAGAAGATCAAGGACTTCAAGGCCGCTATGGCCGAATAGCGCATCGGGTCGGGCTTTCGACTGGAGCGACGGTCCTCATAGTGAGTACTTTAGGCCGCTGGAGCGTTTGTGCTTCGGCGGCCTTCTTTTTTGCCTACAATAAGGAAAAACTTTCGTCGATCGACGACGGACGCCCCTGTGCTTGCCGTATCGCGCCAGCTACATGGCGACGCTTCGCCGTCATCGCGTTCGAGGGGGTTCTCATGGCGAAAAAGCTGCTGATGGGCAACGAGGCGTTCGCGTGCGCCGCGCTCGAGGCGGGCGTCGGCGTGGTGGCGGGTTATCCCGGCACGCCATCGAGCGAGGTCATCGAAACCGTGGCGGCCCGCGTCGCCGACGGCTCGTCGATGGGCGTGCATGTGGAATGGTCCACCAACGAAAAGGCCGCGCTCGAGGTGCTCGCAGGCGCTTCGTATGCGGGCGCGCGCACGCTGTTCACGTGCAAGCAGGTAGGGCTCAATGTGGCGAGCGACGCGTTGATGAGCCTGAACTATGTAGGCGTCGAAGGCGGATGCGTGCTGTTCGTCGCCGACGACCCCGGCCCCATATCGTCCCAGACCGAGCAGGATACGCGCCGCTTCGCATCGTTCGCCAAGGTGCCTGTGTTCGATCCCGCCGACATCGAGCAGGGCATGGACATGATGAAGGCCGCCTACGAAGTGTCCGAGCGTTATCGCACGCCCGTGATCGTGCGCCCCACCACGCGTGTCTGCCACTCGTCCACGTTCGTCGACGTTGCCGAAAAGACCGACGCCGCCCCTGCGAAAGGTTTTGAGAAAGATGACTCGCGCTGGGTTATCTTTCCTGCTCGCTCGCATCGCGGGCATCTCGAGGTGAACGAGCGTCTGGCATGGATCGAGGCCGAGTTCAGCGGCGTTCGCGGATCGGCTTCTTCGGGCGCGCACGGCGCGGCCGCATCGGGATTCTCGTTCTGCGACGGCATGCCGCGCACCGTGCTCGACTCCGGCGCGCTTCTACCTGCCGCGGCCGAGGATCTTGCTGCATGCGAAGGGGCCGCATGCCCGCCGTGCGACCTTTCCCGATTCAATCCGATCGACGAGCACGGCGATCCTGAAGACGTCCGTATCGGCATCGTGTGCGGCGGCGTGTCCTCCGCCTATGCGCGCGAGGCGCTCTGCCGCCTCGAAGACGAGTCGGCACGCAGGGGAGAGACCTTGCCCGCGTACCGATTCATGCAGGTGGGAACTCCGTTTCCGTTTCCCGAGGCCCGTGCCGACGCATTTCTCGACGGTCTCGAGCGCGTCATGGTGTTCGAAGAGCTCGATTCCGTCATCGAAGACGAGCTGGTGCGCCTTTGCGGTTTGCGCGCGGCGGCGGGAAAGCCCGTCGTTTCGGTACGGGGCCGCAGATCGTGGCCGCACGCGGCGGGCGAGAACACGGTCGAGTCGGTCGAGGCCGCGCTCGGCCGCGCGCTGCTCGAGGAGCGCCTGCGCGGACGCGGAACCGAGAGCGACGAGGTGATCGAGGCGCGCATGAAAGCGGCCGAGGTGGAGCTTTCGCGCAAAATGGAGTATGATATGCGGCTGGTAAACGACAACC
>USLD01000131.1 GCA_900555495.1 uncultured Slackia sp.
ATGCCATGACGCCGCCCTTCTTCACCTGATCGTTGAGCATGGCGAGCGCGGCCGTGGTACCGGGAGCGCCCACCTGCTCGAGGCCGATTTCCTCGAGGATTTCGCCTACCGAGTCGCCCACCGCAGGCGTCGGCGCCAGCGAAAGGTCGATGATGCCGAACGGAACGCCCAGCCTGCGGCTGGCCTCCTGAGCCACCAGCTGGCCGACGCGCGTGATTTTGAACGCGGTCTTCTTGATGGTCTCGCACAGCACCTCGAAATCTTTGCCGCGGGCGGCCTCGAGCGCGCTTTTGACCACGCCGGGACCGGAGACGCCGACATTGACCACGACATCGCCCTCGGTAACGCCGTGGAAAGCACCCGCCATGAACGGGTTGTCATCGGGCGCGTTGCAGAACACCACGAGCTTCGCGCAGCCCAAACTGTCGTTATCGGCCGTGGCCTCGGCGGTCGCGCGCACCACTTCGCCCATCAGCTTGACGGCATCCATATTGATGCCCGTCTTCGTGGAACCGACGTTCACGCTGGCGCAGACGCGCTCGGTCTCGGCGAGAGCCTGGGGGATCGACCGGATGAGCAACTCTTCGGCGGGCGTCATCGATTTGCTCACGAGCGCCGAATAGCCTCCCAGAAAGTTGACGCCCACCTCGGCCGCTGCCTTGTCGAGCGCATGGATGACCTTGACGAAATCGTCCGTCGTCTTGCACGCGCGGGCGCCCACCAACGAAATCGGCGTCACGGAGATGCGCTTGTTCACGATAGGGATGCCGTACTCGCGCTCGATCGCCTGGCCCGTCGGAACGAGGTCTTTCGCGTACGAAACGATCTTCTTATATATGTTGTCGCACAGCTCGTCCACATCGTCGCACGCGCAGTCGAGCAAACTGATGCCCATGGTGATGGTGCGCACGTCGAGCTTTTCCTGCTCGATCATCTGATTGGTCTCGTGGACCTCCATGATATTCAGCATGAACCATGCCTTTCATTCGATGGGAAAATTCCAAGCAGCCGCAGTCGTCCGAGTCGCCGAAACATTGCGAGGCGGACGAACCCATAGGTTGCCTCAACGCAAGCGAGAGCGGGCGCGGCGAGGGCGGTCGGCGCGAAAGGCCGAGGAAACGTACTCCGGTACGCGACGAGGACTTGGAGCACCGAAGGCACGCCCCGCTCGTCAGCAGCCGGACAAGCGGTTTCGGCGGCCGACAAGCCGACGAAACTACTACACTCGGTGCATCTTCGTGAAGATTTCTTCCTTCTGGCAGCGGATACGCACGCCGATTTCCTCGCCGAGCGCCTCCAGGTCGCCGACCATCGTGCCGAAATCTTCGGCGGAGTCGGTGACGTCCACGATCATCATCATGTTGAAGAATCCGTCGATGATGGTCTGGGAGATATCCAAAACGTTGACGTTGTTATTGGACAAATACGTGCAAACACGGGCGATGATGCCCACGGTATCCTGGCCGACCACGGTGATGATGGCTTTGTTCATGCCGAAAGCCTCCTTGTTTGAGACAGGGTTGGAATGCGGACCTGCGTTCATCCGCGCTTACCGACACTTTACCACGATGTAGCGCCGCCGCGCACGAGGCCCGGCCAGCGGAGCATTATTCGCCAGGGAACGCCCCGCGCGAAACGACGAGACATCGCTCCGCCCGCCGCTTCGCCGTTCCCCATGCCGACCTGCGATGCTTTTCCACTATAATGTGCCGACTACGTGAAAGAAACGCGCCCATCCGCGGCGCGTGCGAAGAAAGCGAGCTACCATGAGCGAACCGCAACCGTCGCGCGAGAAATTCGCATCGCGCATCGGATTCATCCTCATCTCGGCCGGCTGCGCCATCGGCCTGGGCAACGTCTGGCGTTTCCCCTACGTCACCGGCGAATACGGCGGCGCCGCATTCGTGCTGCTGTACCTGCTGTTCCTTGCCATCCTGGGCCTGCCCATTCTGGTCATGGAATTCTCTGTCGGCCGCGCGTCGCAGAAAAGCTGCGCGCGGAGCTTCAACATCCTCGAACCCAAAGGCACGAAGTGGCACCTGTATAAATGGTTCGCCATCGCCGGCAACTACATCCTCATGATGTTCTACACCACGGTGGCCGGCTGGATGGTGGCCTACGCGTTCAAGATGGGCACCGGCCAGCTTAACGGCGTGGCCCCTGAAAACACGGGCAGCGTGTTCGCCGCCCTTCAGGCGGATCCGCTGCAGATGTTCGGCTGGCTGCTGCTCATCTGCCTGATCGGCTTCGGCATCTGCGGCATGGGCCTGCAGAAGGGCGTCGAGCGCATCACCAAGATCATGATGGCCTGCCTGTTCGTGGCGATCCTCATCCTGGCGGTCAACAGCCTCCTTCTGCCGAACTCCGGCGAAGGCCTGGCCTTCTACCTGCTGCCCGATTTCTCGCGCCTGTTCGCGGGCGATACCGTGGCCGAACAGATGGGAACCTTCGGCGATGCCGTGTACGCGGCCATGGGCCAGGCGTTCTTCACGCTGTCCATCGGCGCTTCGGGCATGGCCATCTTCGGCAGCTACATCGGTCGCGACCGCCGTCTGACGGGCGAGGCCGTCTCGGTCGCCGGCCTGTCCACCCTGATTTCGCTGCTCGCAGGCCTCATCATCTTCCCCGCCTGCTTCTCCTTCGGCGTCAGCCCCGACTCCGGTCCCAATCTTGTGTTCGTCACGCTGCCCAGCGTGTTCAATCAGATGTGGCTCGGCCAGCTGTGGGGAACGCTGTTCTTCATCTTCATGAGCTTCGCGGCGCTGTCCACCGTCATCGGCGTGTTCGAGAACATCATCGCCTTCGCCATGGACCAGTGGGGCATTTCGCGCAAGAAGGCCGTCGCCATCAACGCCGTGGCGATCATCATTCTGTCGCTGCCCTGCATCCTGGGTATGAACGTATGGAGCGGCTTCCAGATTCCCGGCATCGGCGACATCCAGGGCCTCGAGGACTTCATCGTCTCGAACAACATCCTGCCGCTGGGCGGCCTGCTGTACGTGCTGTTCTGCACGAGCCGCTACGGCTGGGGTTGGAAGAACTTCAAGGCCGAGGCCGACGCCGGCTCCGGCGTGAAGTTCCCCGCATGGAGCTTCTTCTGGATCAAGTACTGCATCCCCGTGCTGATGATCATCATCTTCATCATGGGCTACGTGCCGAAGTTCCAGATCTGGTTCGGATAACGGCCCTTTCCGCGGCCGCGCGTATCGCACACGCGACGCCGCACGCCGCCGCATAGCATGTCGAAAGCCCTGGAAGGCACGCGCTTTCCAGGGCTTTTTTGCTGCCTTCGACCGGATGCCGAACAGAGCATGCCGCCGTCGGCGCATGAAAAAAGCGAGGGCGCCGAAGCTCCCCCGCTTTTCCGAAGCGGCCGTTACGCCGCGTAATAGCGATAGACCCCCTGCTCGTCGCATTCGCGCACGATCAGGCCTTCGCGCACCTGGTGCTCCAGGATGATGATGCCGCTTTCCAGAATGCACCACTTCTGCGCCGTGGAGATATCGTCCCACTCGTACGGCACGTTCCATTTGAGGCCGCGGATCACCTCGGCGCCGATGGAGCCCGGATGCTCGCGCACGAAATCGACCGCACGCTGCAGGCGCCTTCCGTGATGGTCGAGCAGCCACTGCACGCGTTCGCGCCAGCCGTCGCGCAAATCGCCGTGCGACGCCAGCAGGCGGCTGATATCCATATCGAGCATCTTGGCCACATTGCCCAGATACACCGCCATGGAATCGGCCGAATCGGGCCTGAAGCCGAGGCCGGGCGATATCACGAACAGAACGTGGTCGCCGCCGAAAAACAGCCCCGATTCCTCATGGAACAGCGACTGGTGGCCGGGCGTGTGGCCCGCCGTCGAAACGACGCGCAGAACATGGCGCCCCACCGCGATTTCGTCGCCGTCTTCGACGAAACGGAGATTGCGGCCCTCGGCCTTGAAGCTGTCGATGCCCGTGCCGTAGCGGCCCTCGCGGCAGTACAGGAGAGCGCGTTCGGACGGCACGCCTTCGGCCATCACGCGCCGCTCGACGCGACCCCAAAAGGCGGGATCGTTCGCGGCGACCATCAGGTCGAAGTCGACGCGGTTCACATATAGCGGCGCATCCAAGGGAACCAGACGGTCGACGAGGCCGGCGTGGTCCATGTGCAGATGCGTCAGAAAAAACGACGCGCACGCCGGATCGACGCCGATTTCGTCGAAGGCGCGCGCCAGAACCGCGGCGCCTTCGTCGGTCGGTGCGCCCGTGTCCACCACGAGCACTTCGTCTTCGTCTTCCACCACATAGACGTTCGTCTCGGACGTCGAAATATTCGTGAAGGGAACCTGCACCGCATAGAC
>USLD01000132.1 GCA_900555495.1 uncultured Slackia sp.
ACAAAGGTCATGATGGGCTGCATCAGGCCGGACAAAAACTGCGATTTCCACGCGGATTCGTACAGCTTATCGTTCGCGTCGTTGAAGTCGTCCAGCACGGCGGCCTCGCGGTTGAACGCCTTGATGACGTTGTGGCCGGAGTAGACCTCCTCCACCTGGCCGTTGATCGCGCCGAGGTTTTTCTGCTGCGCGCGGAAGTAGCGCTGGCTGCGCGAAACGACCGCCTTGACCAGCAACAACGACAGCGGGATGACCAGAAGCGCGATCAGCGTCATGGGGACGTTGATCGTAAGCATCATGACCACGACGCCCACCACGGTGACGCTACTCGTCACCAGCTGGGTCAAGCCCTGGTTGAGGCTTTGACCGAGCGTGTCGACGTCGTTGGTGATACGCGAAAGCACGTCTCCCGTGCTCGTGCGCTCGAAATACCCCATCGGCATGCGCGAGATCTTCTCGGCGATCCGCTGGCGCAGAAGGTAGCAGGTCTTCTGCGAGACGCCGGTCATAAGCCAGCCCTGCACGAACGAGCAGGCGGCGGAAAGGCCGTAAAGCGCAAGCGTCGCGACGAGGATCGCGGCGATCGCGTCGAAATCGATGCCGCCCGTTCCCGCGATCTTGGCGCCCACGCCCTCGAACAACTCGGTGGTGGCGGTCGAAAGCACCTTGGGGCCGATGATGTTGAAGACCGTCGAGCCGATGGCGAAGACGAGCACTGCGGCGAGCGCGAACTTGAACGCGGCCATCAAGGAGAGCATCTTCTTCATTGTGCCTTTGAAGTCGCCCGCCTTCTCGCCGGGCATCATGCGATGGTGGCCGCCGTGGCCGCCCATCATGCCATGTCCTCCCATGCCGTGGCGGCGGGGCGGCATGGCTCCTTTATCCTGATGCATCACAGCGCACCGCCTCCTTTCAACTCTTCCTCCGATAGCTGCGACAGCGCGATCTCGCGATAGGTCTCGCACGTGCGCATGAGCTCGTCATGGGTGCCGCAGCCCGCCACGGCGCCGTTTTCGAGCACCACGATGCGGTCGGCCGAAAGAACGGTCGAGATACGCTGAGCCACGATCAAGACCGTCTTGCCGCGCAAGCCGTCGGCAATGGCGGCGCGCAGACGGGCGTCGGTCTTGTAATCGAGCGCCGAGAAGCTGTCGTCGAACAGGTACGCGCGAGCATCGGCCGCAAGGGCGCGAGCGATCGAGAGGCGCTGACGCTGGCCGCCCGATACGTTCGAACCGCCCTGTGCGACGGGAGCGAGCAGCCCCTCTTCGCGCTCGGCGATGAAATCGGCGGCCTGGGCAAGGTCTGCGGCCGTGCGCATGCGCTCCTCGCCCATCCCGGGATCGCTGTAGCCGATGGTGTCGGCGATCGTACCCGAGAACAAAAACGCCTTCTGCGGCACGTAGCCGAACTGGGCGCGCAGGTCGCGTTGCGTCATATCGCGCACGTCCACGCCGTCGATGCGAACCGATCCCGAGCTGACGTCGTAGAAACGCTCGATCAGCTTGATGACGGTCGATTTGCCGGATCCGGTCGATCCGATGACGGCCGTCGTCTTGCCCGCTTCCGCCGTGAAGCTGACATGGCTGAGCACCGGGTCGCTTTCCTCGTCGTAAGAAAACGTCACGTCGTCGAAGACGATTTCGGCGCCTTCGCGCCGAGAGCCCGCGAGACGTTCAGGCTCGGCGGGGTCGGCGATGGAGCACGGCGCGGCGAGCACCTCGTTGACGCGCTGGGCCGCCACGTCGGCGCGCGGCAGCATGATGGAGACCATGCCCAGCATGAGGAAAGACATGATGATGACCATCGAATACGTGATGAACGCGATCATGTCGCCCGTCTGGATGGTTCCCGCATCGATCGAGAAGCCGCCGACCCACACGATGAGCACCGACACCGCATTCATCACCAGCATCATGGCAGGCATCATGAACGTCATGACGCGGTTGGTGAACAGCTGGGTGCGCATGAGCGCCTTGCTGGCCTGGTCGAAGCGGTCCTCTTCGTATTCCTGGCGACCGAAGGCCCTGATGACGGGAAGGCCGGTGAGGATCTCGCGCGACACGAGGTTCACGCGGTCGATCAGCTTCTGCATGACCTTGAACTTCGGCATGGCAAGCCCCATGAGCACGGCGACCGTCGCGAAGATCGCGGCGACCGCCACCACGATGATCCAGCTCATCGAAGCATCGGTGCGCGATACCATGACGATGCCTCCGATCGCGAGGATCGGCGCGTAGAGAACCATGCGCAGCAGCACGGTCACGACCATCTGTATCTGCTGGATGTCGTTGGTGGCGCGCGTGATCAGCGACGCGGCCGAGAATTTCTGCACGTCGGCATCGGAGAACGCGAGCACCTTGGCGAAAAGCCTCTCGCGCAGACGCTTGGCGACGCCTGCGGCGGTGCGCGACGCGATGTAGCCGACGGCGACCGCCGCCGTCATGAGGGCCGCCACCGCGAGCATGCGCCCGCCGATTCCCAGCAGATAGCGCATCTGCATCGAATCCATGTCGTAACCGAGATGCTCGTATTCCGCTTTCGCGGCGGAAACGGCTTGCTGGGCGACGAGGGATTCGTCGACGCCCGATGCGGCGGACAGCGCCTCGTCGGCCATGGCGAGCACGTCGTCTTTCGTAACGGCGCCCTGCGCATACGCCGCCGTCAGCGCATCGAGGTCGAATGCGTCGCCCGACGGCGTGCCCGCGCCCCCGGAGGCGGATTCGGCGAAAAACGCCAGGGCGAACGGCGTCGCGATGCGCTCGTCGAGTTCCTTTCGCCGCTCTTGGCCCTGCGCGTTCAGGCGGTACGTGCCGTCATCGGCCCGGTCGTAGCTCGAGCGGATGAACGACTCGTCCTCGGACGGCGCGAGCATGCAGAGGGCCTCGAACATGGACGGGCGCAAAGCCTCGGGCGCGGCGTCTTCCACGCCCGCCTGCTGGATGCCCACATCGACGAGGTCGGATGTCAGGCGCGGCAGCGACAGATCGGCGAACGCCTGCACGATAAGCAGCACGATCACCAGGGCCACGGCCGCCTTCGATTCTTTCAAATACCGTATTATGCGCACGGACCCTTCCCTTCTCCTTCGAAGCGCTTCACCGAGGGGCTCTGCTCGAAGAAGTCGAGCACCATCTCGAGCGTTTCGACCAGTTGTTCGATGCGGTCGGTTCCCACATAGGCGAACATCTCGTCCATGAAGGCGCGATGGGCCGCGCGGCCCTCTGCGGCGAGGCCCTCGCCTTTCGCGGTAAGGACCAGCGCGACCGAGCGGCTGTCTTCATCGGAGCGCACGCGTTCCACATAGCCCTGCATCTGGAGCTTTTTGACCGATTGGGACACGGCCGACGGCGTCACGCCGAAACGGCGGGCCACATCCGATGGCCTCAGGGGCGCCCCGCTTTCGGCCGCCATGCTCACGCAGCGGATGATTTGCATCTCGGCGTGAGTCAGACCGCACAGCATCTCGGCAGGAACGTAGCGCTCCCGGTGGAAGCGTCCCATAAGATCGTAGAGCTTCGCGCGCAAAGCCTCGGACTCTTCTTGATCCATGACTTTTCCTTTCTCATCGTTCGGCGTATGCGCCGATGCCCGGTCGCGATGCGGGCCGCACGAAAAGACGGTCGGCGGCGCGAGGACGGACGAATGAAACGCATAAATTGTAGCACCTACATAATAAAGCTGATTAATAGAATCATCGCGTTCCGCATTCGTCACCGAAGAATCGAAAAGCATGCGGCGCGCCTTTCTTTTTCGCCTGAGTCGACTTTTTTTCGCACCGACGAAAAATTTTTTGAAAAAGTACTTGCACAGCGTTTGGATTGTGGGTAATATAACCGAGCTGTCTGACGCAGGAGCGAAAGACAATAACACGGGGTGTTAGCTCAGTTGGTTAGAGCGCCGGCCTGTCACGTCGGAGGTCGCGAGTTCGAGTCTCGTACATCCCGCCATCTGAATTCGAAAGAGTCGCTTCGGCGGCTCTTTTATTTTTCATCCGAGGCGCACGAGCTTCGATTTCTGATGACATAGAAAACGCCGAGGATACGATTTTCGGCCTGCAACAGAGCAAAAGCACGCAAGGCCCCACCCTGCTTCGACCCTTCTTGGAAAATATCGGCCTCCAAAGCCGTTTTTTCGAGGTTCTGTCACGACGAAGCCCTATGACACCCTTCAATCAAGGCATAAATGCCTTATTTAATACCCATAAAGTAATTAAACGTAGATTTATTGAAACAAAGCAGCGAAGCATCCGTCCCCCTTCGTGGCAGAGCTTCGATTTTTCGGCCTAAGGCG
>USLD01000133.1 GCA_900555495.1 uncultured Slackia sp.
TGAACGTGGGCACCGAGCAGGAGTACTTCCTCATTTCTGAGAAAGATTACGCTCGCCGCCAGGACCTCATGATGTGCGGCCGCACGCTGTTCGGCGCGCCGCCGTGCAAGGGCCAGGAGCTTGACGAGCATTACTTCGGCGCGATCCGTCCCACTGTGAACGATTTCATGAAAGAGCTCGACGACGTGCTGTGGGGCTTCGCCGTGGCTGCGAAGACGAAGCACAACGAGGTGGCTCCCGCCCAGCACGAGCTGGCGCCGGTGTTCTGCAATGCCAACCGCGCCATCGACGAGAACCTGCTCACTATGGAAATGATGAAGCTGCTGGCCAGCCATCACGGCCTGGTGTGCCTGCAGCACGAAAAGCCGTTCGAGGGCATCAACGGATCGGGCAAGCACAATAACTGGTCGATCGGCTCCGAGGACGAGAACCTGCTCGACCCGGGCGATACCCCCGAAGAGAACCTGCAGTTCCTCGTATTCTTGACCTGCGTCATCGCTGCGGTCGACGATTACCAGGACCTGCTTCGCATGAGCGTCGCGTCCTGCGGCAACGATCACCGTTTGGGCGGCCACGAGGCACCGCCTGCCATCATCTCCATCTTCCTGGGCGATGAGCTTTCCGACATCATCGACGCTCTTGCCGCAGGCCATGAAGCAGGTCATGCCGCGCGCGAGTCGCTCGACTTCGGCGTGGCCGTGCTTCCTACGTTCGACCGCGATACCACCGATCGCAACCGTACGAGCCCCTTCGCGTTCACGGGCAACAAGTTCGAGTTCCGCATGCCTGGATCGTCGGTGAATGTGGCCGACGCCAACACCATGCTCGATACGGCCGTCGCCAAGGCGCTCAAGGATTTCGCCGACGCTATGGAGGCTCGCGGCGACGAGCCCTTCGAGGTCGCGGCGCTCGCTTACATCCGCAAGAGCCTTTCCGAGCACAAGCGCATCCTGTTCTCGGGCGACGGCTATTCCGAGGAATGGCACGAGGAGGCCCGTCGTCGCGGTCTGTGCGATTTCACCACGACCGCCGATGCTCTGCCTTCGTTCGTCGCGCAGAAGAACATCGACCTGCTTTCCGAGATGGGAGTGCTCTCCGAAACCGAGGTGCGCAGCCGATACGAGGTGAAGCTCGAGAAGTACAACAAGCTCATGAATATCGAGGCCACTACGATGGAGCGCATGGCGCGTCGCACGTATCTGCCGGTGATCAGCGCTTATGCCACGAAAATCGCCAAGGGCATCACCACGGTCACCGACGCCATGCCGGCCGCCGGCATGCAGCACGAGCGTCGAGAACTCGCTACGCTGCTCGACGGCGTGAACGCCATCTACGAGGGAATCGACAAGCTCGCCGAGCTTCACGCCAAGGCGAAGTCGTGCGAATGCGCTCAGGATCAGGCGAATTGCTATGCCCATGAGGTCGCTCCCGCTATGGACGGCTTGCGTGCCGCCGTCGATGCGATGGAGCCCATCGTCGCTCGCGAGTACTGGCCCGTTCCCACCTACGACGACCTGTTGTTCTACGTTTAGGAGCCATGGGGCCTGCGCAGTTTTCGCTCGAATGCCGGCGAAGACTGCGCGGGCTGCTGAAGTCGGATTTTCGGGACGACCGATTGTGCCGCGCGGAAGCTCTGCGATTCCGTTCGATTCGTTTACGATTGCGAGAGGAAAGTGTCGAAGATGGCTGCTGCGGATGATGTGAAGAAGCAAGAACCAGGTTGTTCCGAATCCAGTCTGGAGCAGCTCGGCGTCGACCGCCCTCATGAGGCGACAGGCGAAAGGCCGCCTTCGCCTGTTTCGGCCAAGAGGAAACGAAGCGAAGACGAAGATTCAGTGTCGGCCGTAAGCATCGGGGCGGGTCTTTGCATCGGCGTGGCGTGGGGCATCGCCATTGACAAGCTTGCCCTCGGCATCGCGCTCGGGCTTTGCATCGGAGTCGCGTTCGGTTCGTTTGCCGGCCTTTGGAAGAAGCGGTAGCTTTTCGACTGGTCAGAGGCATCTGAAAATGCAAAACGCCCGCCGAGAATCGACGTGCTCGGCGGGCGTTCGTTTGCGCGGATACGGAAGCTCTGCCTGGTTCCGATACAGAATCGGGCGTTTCGTTTACGAAAGCGCAGCAATCAAGGACGCATAATCTTGCGCCGACTCGGGAACGGCGAAGGTAAGAGTCTGGCCGTAAGTCTCCACGGTCACGTATCCCGGATCGTCGTACAGCGTCACTTCGGCGTCGACTCCGGCGGCGGCCGCCGAATACGTTGCTGTGGCCGAAGCGTCGGCAGGAAGGTCGGCGACGGCCCACGAACTTACATCGAGCGCATCGACGGCTTCTTGCGCCTCGGAAAGAGAAAGGCCCGTTGCGGACGCGATTTCGTTGAGGTGGGCGTCGAGTTCGTTTTGCACGGTGTCTTTGATGCCCGTTGCGTCGACGAGGCTGTTCAATGCGTTCGATTTCAAAGACGAGGCGGCTTGCTCCGCCTGCTGTCCGAATAGAGCCAATCCGCCGATAGCGATGACGCCTACCAAAACGAGGGCTCCGAATACGCGAGCGACTATCTTCATGGGTCCTCCTGTCACGTCGCGCCGATCGCCATGGTGGCGACTTCGGCTTAGATGCGTTATGCGCATGGTAGCGGCATTTCAGCGCGTGTTGCCGAGTCGTTTCCGTGGTCACGACAGTTCCGCATACCTTGAATCGCTTTCAGGCACAATCCCTTCATGCCGTTTTCGGCTGGTCGTATCGGGCCGATCTATAGGGCGGTTATGCCGTGCAGTGCGCAATATAGAAGCACGAGGCCGGTCAGCCCGATAGCATTGGCGGCGACGAACTCTTTCATGACGCGTGCGAAATCAGCGTCGGGCGTGTGCAGATACAGGCGCAGGGCAATCAGGCTTGCAAGCGATGCGATCGGCGTGCCGAGTCCGCCCAAGTCGACGCCCAGCAGCAGCGGCTGCCAGTCGCCAGCGAACGGAGCGAGCAGCACGGCGGCGGGAACGTTGCTGATGACCTGGCTGATTGCCGCGCTGGCTAGAAACGGCGCCGTTTCCATCATCGCGGCCAGGGCATGCGCTATCGGGGGGATGGATGCGATATTTCCCGAAAACACGAAAAAGCAGACGAACGTGGCAAGAAGGCCGTAGTCGATGCGCCGAAGCGCCGCACGGTCGAAGGCGAGCAGCCCGACGATCGTGAGCGCGAGAAGGGCCTGGTAGGGAATGATGCGCACGACGGCAGCGAGGCACAGCAGGAAAAACGCGCCGTACACCGCGGCCCTTCTTTTCTTCAAAGGTTGATCGCCGAGCGACGTTTTCGGGGGAGCGGTCTCACCCTTGAGGGCGAAGCAGGCAAGGCCGAGGGCCAGAAGCGTCGCCGCCGCGAAGGGAAGCAGCGTTGCGAGAAAGTCTGGCAGGGGAATGCCGAACGCCGTGTAGAGAAAGAGGTTCTGGGGGTTGCCCATCGGCGTGACCATGCCGCCTATATTGGCGGCGATTGCCTGCAGCACGATTACGCGCGGCAGATTACGCGTCGCCTTCGCCGCGGAAAGCGACACGATGGCGAACGGAACGAACGCGAGCAACGCGACGTCGTTCGTAACGAGCATCGACGCGAAGAAGGGCAGGGCCACAAGCACGAACGAGAGCGTACGCAGACCGTTCGTCTTCTCGATAAGCAGGTGCGCGCATCGAGAAAACAGCCCCGCGCTCCTCAGTCCGTCGACGGCCGCCATGAGGCAGAAGAGAAGCGCGAGCACGCGCAGGTCGATTGCGGCGAAGAAATCATGCCCCGCAGGAACGAAGAGGCACGAGGCCGCCGCACAGAAAAATGCGATGCAGGGCATGGGTTCGGAGCGCACGAATGCGACTGTTTTTTTCAAAAGGGAATCCAACATGCGCAAAGTATATACCGTGCCTGCGCCTTCGATCCTTCTGCGTCGTGCGCAGGTTCGTGTTTTTCATTCCGTTCATATCTATATATAGAGATGCGCCGCGCCGCCTCGGCGTTGCGTCGTCTACGACTTCGGGAGAGGCATGCGAGCCATTTGAGGGAGGTCCATTTACGCCTTTTCGGCTGCGTATGCAGCCGAATGGATGGTTGGAGTTGTGGATGTGCCTCTATATATGAGCGAAAGGATACTAAAAAGATACCAAACGTGAAAAAGAAAGGATTGGTAACGACATGGTAAAACGGTATATTTCGGCGAGAAAATGCAACCGTTAATCGAATGATCTCAGAATTTTTTCAAAAAAGCCGTTGACTTCTATAGGGCAGGCGCGTAATATACATCCTCGCCG
>USLD01000134.1 GCA_900555495.1 uncultured Slackia sp.
CGACCTGGCAGTTGCGCTCGAGGTCGTCGGGGATCTGAATCGTGACGTCGTTCATCTTGAGCCAGCTCCAGGTGGGGGCGGGCATGGCGGACGCATGGCGGATGGTCATACCTGGCATCTTCATTATCCGATCGCCCCTTCCATTTCGAGTTTGATGAGGTTGTTCATTTCGACCGCGTATTCGAGCGGCAGTTCCTTGCTGACGGGCTCGGCGAAGCCGTTGACCACCATGGTGCGCGCCTCTTCTTCAGGAATACCGCGGCTCATCAGGTAGAACACGGTGTCGTCGCCGATGCGGCCGATGGTCGCCTCGTGTCCTATGTCGACATGCTTGCAGCGGATGTCCATCGCGGGAATCGTGTCCGCGCGGCTTGTGTCGTCGAGCATGAGCGACTGGCAGGACACGCTCGCGCTCGCGCCGTGCGCAGCCTCGGTCGCGACGATCGACGAGCGGAAGGTGGAGATGCCGCCGCCTTTCGAGATGGACTTGGTCTGCACTGCGGCCGATGTGCCGGGAGCGGCGAGCACGACCTTGCAGCCGGTGTCGAGGTTCTGGGCCGTTCCCGCGAAGGTGATGCCGGTGAAGGTGCAGCTGCTGTTTTCGCCGGCGAGTACCGACATGGGGTAGAGGTAGCCCACGTGGCTGCCGAACGAGCCGCTCACCCAGTCGACCGAGCCGCCTTCGCCTACCAGGGCGCGCTTGGTGTTGAGGTTGTACATGTTCTTCGACCAGTTCTCGATCGTCGAATAGCGCAGGTGGGCGCGGTCGCCGACGAACAGTTCGACGCAGCCTGCATGCAGGTTCGCCACGTTGTATTTCGGCGCCGAGCAGCCCTCGATGAAATGCAGGTCGGCGTCGTCTTCGACGATGATGAGCGTGTGTTCGAACTGGCCCGCGCCTTTCGCGTTGAGCCGGAAGTAGCTCTGCAATGGGAAGTCGAGCTTGGCGCCCGCGGGCACGTAGACGAAACTGCCTCCGCTCCATACCGCGCCATGCAGCGCCGCGAACTTATGGTCGCGCGGGGTGACGAGCGTCATGAATTTCTCGCGGATGAGCTCCGCGTAGTCTCCCTTGAGCGCTTCTTCGATGCCCGAATACACGATGCCCATCTTCGCGGCCGACTCCTGGACGCTGTGGTAGACGAGTTCGGAATCGTACTGGGCGCCGACGCCTGCGAGGTAGGCGCGTTCGGCTTCGGGGATGCCGAGGCGCTCGAAGGTGTCCTTGATGTCGGCGGGCACGCTTTCCCAGTCGCTTTTCTGCTCGGTGTCAGGCTTGACGTAGGTGACGATATTGTTCATGTCGAGCCCGTCGAGGGCAGGGCCCCAATCCGGAGCCGGCATGCTCAGGTAGGTTTCGAGCGACTTCAAGCGGAATTCGAGCATCCATGCGGGTTCGTCTTTCTTTCGCGAAATCTCCTCGACGATGGCGGGGGTCAGGCCTGCGTCGACCCGCTCGAATCCGGCGTCTTCGAAGCGGAAGTCGTACATGCTGCGGTCGATATCGGCGACCTCGGTGCGGTTTTTGCCCATAGCGCCACCTACCGTTCGTCTGCGGCGACGCAGTCGCCTTCGGTCTTGCCGCCGAGAAGGCCCTCGTCGGCGTGGTCGCAATGCAGCTCGTCGCGTGCGTCGGCGCAAGGCTTGGCGGCCTCGTCCCCGTTGCGGACGAATCGCTCGAAGCCGGTGCGGTCGATCTCTTCCACAAGCGATGCGTCGCCGCTTTCGACCAGGCGGCCGTCGGCGATCACATGCACGCGGTCGATCGGCAGATTCTCGAGGATCCTGGTGTTATGCGTGATGATGACGAGGGTACCGTCGCAGGATTCGCGGTAGGCCCTGATGCCGCGCGACACCACGCCGAGCGCGTCGACGTCGAGGCCCGAGTCGGTCTCGTCGAGGATGGCCAGACGCGGCTTAAGCAGCAACAGCTGCAGCATTTCGAGCTTTTTCTTCTCGCCGCCCGAAAAGCCCACTCCCAGCTCGCGCTCGAGATAGGACGGGTCCATTTCCAGGGTTTCGGCCAGTTCGGCGATGTGGCGGCGGAATCGCTTGCCTTTCATCTCGATGCCGTCGCGGCCCGCGGTCTGGGCGCGCAGGAAACTCGAGACGGGAACGCCCGGAATCTCGACGGGAGCCTGGAAGCTCAAGAACACGCCGGCGCGCGAGCGCTTGTTGGGCGAGAGCCCGGTGATGTCGCCGCCTGCGAGCAGGATCGATCCGCTGTCGACGCTGTAGGCGGGATCGCCCATGACGACGTGGCCGAAGGTCGATTTGCCTGCGCCGTTCGGGCCCATGATGACATGGGTCTGGCCGGCGGGGATGTCGAGCGAGATATCGCGGAGGATGGGTTTGCCGTCGGCGGAGGCGCTAAGGCCCTGGACAGAAAGCAGGATGTCAGGGTTCATGGCATGCCTTTCTAATCATAGGTAATTTCTAGGATTAAAATAAGGCATGCTTATAGCGTGTCAAGTTAATTCATACTAAAAAGGTATCATTTAAGATTCATTATGGCGAAAGGCATCGAGAATGCAGGTAGAGGAGTCGGGGGAGTCGGGATGCACCGTGCTTCCCTCGATGAGATAGGGGCGAGCGAGGTCTGCCAGAGTCACGCCGTCGACATAGGACTCGATCGCTTTGTCGAGGCCTTGCCAGAAAGATAAGGTCGTGCATGTTTCCATGCGGGGGCAATCGACGATCGATCCGTCGAGGCAGGCCACGGGCGCAGTCGTTCCCTCGGCGGCGCGCAGGATATCGCCTGCCGATATGGACGACGCTTCGCGGGCTAGCAGGTATCCTCCATGCTGTCCGCGCACGCTTCTAAGCAGTTCGTTACGAGTCAGAGCCCTTACGAGCTGCTCGAGGTATTTGAGCGGCATGTGCTCTCGTTGGGCGACATCCTTCAGGGACACGGGCGATTCCTGCGCATTGACCGCGACGTCCACCATGAGTCGCATGGCATAGCGCCCTTTCGTCGAAATCATCATGGCGGCTCCTTCGCGTCGTTTTCGATATATGGCCCCTATAATAGCATTTCTCGTGTTTTCGCTTACGCGAACGGCACCGGCGCAGCGGCGGAAAGTCGAGTCGGCGGGGCACGAAAAACCCCGGCCTCATCGAGATCCGGGGTTTTTTCGATACGTGTCGATGCGATGCTGGAAAGCGCATCGGCGGGTCATTAGGCTGCCAGTTCGGCGTTCTCGTCTTCGCGGCGTTCCATCGCCTTGACGAAGTCGCGAGTGCCCGTGAACACCTCGTGGGTGTAGGGGTTCACGCCGAGCTTCTTGGCGCGGTAGACGATGTATCCGAGGGCCGCGACGTTGGCGACCAGGGCGATCACGGAGACGACCAGATTGATGTCGGGGTTGTTGACCGAGTTCACCGCGAACACGCTATCGTTGGCGAACATCGGGCAGACCTGGCAGAACATGCACCAGATGGCCAGCGTGTAGGCGCGGTTCTGGATCCAGCCGCCCTTGTTCCAAATCGCGTTGGCGACCGTGGGGGCCAGCAGCAGGGCCAGGCCGCAGTACCAGGAGTGCGTGGGCAGGCAATTGTAGGTGTAGCAGAAGTTCCACAGATCGTAGGCGAGAATGAACACCCACGTCATGTCGGGCCAAAGCATATCCTGCTTCTTCTTGGATACGTAGATGCCCCACCAGCCGGTCATGCAGAAGATGTTGATGATGCCGGCGATGCCGTTGAACACGTTATGCCAACCGCCGTAGAGGGTGACGCCTTCGGTGGAAACCCAGGTGGTGCCGAAAGCGCGTACGGCGCTCTCGAAGTCGCTCACCACGGCGATCAGGATGTTGATGGCGACGATGACGAAGGGGAAGGCCTTGAACCAATGGCTCTTGCCGATTTTGCCCCAGCGATATTTCAGGGCCATGAAACCGATGCAGCCGATGGTCGCCGCATAGAGCTTCGCGTAATGGAACCAACTGTTCATATCGGTGTAGGTGGGATTATCCAGCGCCCACTGCGCGCCTGATGCGGCGCTGACGCTGATGGCGATGAAATAGACCGTTAGGATGGCGGGAATGACCAGGAAGCAGATGATGCCGCCCGCTTTGGTGCGACGGGCGAATTCGTTCATCAGGATCAGGCCGACGAAGACGATGACCCATCCGACCCATTGGAAGACGGCGGTATCGCCGTATACGTCGAATAGCATGATAACTCCTTGTGTCGTAATGTTCGAATCGGCTGTGCCGTGGTGTCGTCGCCGTCCTTTCCCGGCCGTCGGTGCGCGATTTCGAGCGCT
>USLD01000135.1 GCA_900555495.1 uncultured Slackia sp.
ACGCGCTATAAGCTCGTCCGACTGATCTGCAGCGAAGAGGAATATCCTCAGAAGATCGGCATGTCCTACGGCATTTACGGCGCGGTCGGCCTGGTTTTGAGCTTGATCCAGACGGCGATCGTGTCGAGCATCATCGACGCGACCCAGGCCGTGCAGGTGGTCTTGATCGTGTCCGCCGTGGTCATCGCCGCATGCGGCGTGGCATCGTTCATCTTCATTCCGAAGTTCGAAGGCGAAATCAAGCGCGATTCCAAGAGCGCGTTCAGCCTGCATGAGGCCGCCGAGGCATTGAAGAATCCCGGCGTGTGGTGCGCCGCGCTGACGATGTTCTTCATCTACTTCGTCTACATCGGAACCACGTTCACCACCCCGTTCATGACTGCTTGCCTGGCTGCGCCCGTGGCCGTCGTGAGCCTGATCGGCACCATCCGCTCCTTCGGCGTGTCCATCATTTCCGCCCCTGTGTTCGGCTGGTTCTCGAAGATCGCGAAATCGCCGTCGAAGGTCATCCTCATCGGCACGCTCGGCGCAATCGCGTGCCTGGTCGCGCTGATCGTCATGCCGCGCACGCCGTCGATGATCATCGTGGTCGCCGTCCTGGTCTGCCTGATGGCCTTCGTCACCAACGGTCTGTACGGCATCTCTTCCGGCCAGCTCGCCGAAACCCACATTCCGCCGCATCTGTTCGGCGCGGGCGTCGGACTCGTTTCCGTCATCGGCCTTCTGCCCGACGCATTCATCCATACGTGGTTCGGTTCCATGATCGATGCTCAGGGCGCGGACGCGTTCAACACCATCTTCATGATCATGATCGCATGCTGCGTCCTCATCATGGTGTTCGCGTTCTTGACCATACGCGTCTCCAAGCGCAACGAGCGTAAGAACGCAAGCTCCGAAGAGAATCGATAAGAAGCGTCGCTTGCGTCGTCCGGGCCTTCGGGTGCCGTTTCGAAAACGATATCCGAAGGCCGCTTTCGGCGCGCTTCGCTCGTAGCATCATAGAAAACGACGGGTTTTCGATCGAAGGAAAGGAAAACGCATCATGGAGAATAAACTCGATGTCATGAAGCTGATGAACGACCAGATGAAAGCCGTGGTCGAAAAGCAGAACGAATTGGTCGAGAATGCATTCGACACGTCGGCCGGCCTCGAGAAGACGCGCGAGAACTACATCAAGGAGCGCGTGTTCTGGAACGAGGGGGGACCCTCTATGGCCAAGACCGAGGAAATCGTCGTCGAAGGTCCGATGGGTCCGTTCTCGGTCCGTCTGTACTATCCCGTCGAGGCCGATGTCCTGCCCGTCGTCGAATTCATCCACGGAGGCGGATTCATCCTGGGCAATATCGACACCCACGATCGCGCGTGCCGCGTTTTGGCCGAGAAGACCGGAGCATGCGTGGCGAGCGTCGACTATCACCTGTCGCCCGAGTCCAAGTTCCCCACCAATATCAAAGAGTGCGCCCTTGTAGCGCAGTATCTGCATGAGCACGGGGCGGAGCTGGGCATCGATGGCGACGACATCGCCCTCGCGGGCGACTCCGGCGGCGCCTTCCTGAGCCTTTCGTCCAATCTTTGGCTGCGCGACGAAGAGGGGGACAACTCCTTCATCAGCTGCCTCATGCTGTATTACGGCGCCTTCGGCCTGACCGATTCGATGTCTTTCCGCCTGTTCGGCAACGAAATCGACGGCATGCGTCGCGAAGACTACATGTTCTATATGGGGCTGTATCTCGACGATATGGAAAACCAGCTGAAGAGCCCGTATTTCGACATGCTGAGCAATGACCTGAAAACCTCGATGCCGCCGTGCTATGTGGCGGCGGCGGGACTCGATCCCCTGCGCGACGACAGCGCCTGCTTGGCCGCCATTCTCGAAAACAACGGAGTGAAATACCGTCACGAGGTCTTCGACGGCGTGCTGCATGCCTTCATCCATCATACGCGCATGCTCGATGCGGCGAACGAGTGCATCGAGCACAGCGCCGAATTCTGGAAGGCCCGTCGCGCGTAAGGAGGCTTGCCATGTATGATTTCGAGACCTTGGTCGACCGCCGCGGTACCGGCGCGTCGAAGTGGGTGAACGTAAAGGCCGAAGGAGAACTCGAGGATATCGTCCCGCTCTCCGTCGCCGACATGGAATTCGTGGCCCCTCCTGCGGTGCGCCGCGCGCTTCACGACGTGGTCGATCGCGGAGTCTTCGGATACCAGAATGCCGACGAGCCTTATTTCGAGGCATGCCGCGACTGGTATGCCCGCCGCCAGGGATGGGTCGCCGAGCAGGATTGGCTCGTTCCCGCCCAAGGCGTGGTGCAGGCTCTTTGCGCCGCGATCATGGTCTTCGCGCGCGAAGGCGAGGGCGTGATCGTGCAGGAGCCGGTGTATTACCCGTTCCGCGCAGGCATCGAGGTGCACGGTCGCCGCGTGGTGAACAACCCGCTGGTCGAAGGCCTCGACTCGGACGGGCGGCTCGCTTACTCCATCGATTTCGAAGGTCTCGAGGCTGCAGCGTCGGGGGAAGACGTGCGCATGATGCTGTTCTGCAATCCTCACAATCCTGTGGGGCGCGTATGGACCTCCGAAGAAGTGCGTCGGGTGGCCGAAATCTGCAAGAGGCACGATGCGATTCTGGTTTCGGATGAGATACACGGCGATTTGATCATGGGGGATCGCCCGCTCACCAGCGTCATGACGCTTTCCGACGAGCTTCGCGGCAACGCTATCGTCTGCACGGCCCCTTCCAAGACCTTCAACCAGGCGGGTCTTATGAATTCGAACATCTGGATCTGCGACGAGAAATTGCGCAGGACGTTCAACGAGAAGATGGCCTGCGTCGTCATCAACGGGCCGAGCAATTTCGCCCGGGCGGCTTTGATGGCGGCATACGGGGAGTGCGAGGACTGGCTCGAAGAGCTCATCGCCTACATCCGCGGCAACGACGCTTATGTCAAGACGCGTTTGGGGGAGGCGTTCCCCAAAATGAATTGGAGGGGACTTATCTGTCCTGGACCGATTGGCGCGCCTATTTCGACGACGCCGATTCCCTCGAGCGTTTCGCGCAGGACGAGGCGAGGATCGCATTCGACGAAGGCAAGATTTTCGGCTTCGGCGGCGCCGGCTTCGAGAGGTGGAATCTGGCATGTCCGCGCAGGGTCCTCGAAAGGGCATGCGACCGTTTCATAGAAGCGGCCGCGCGGGACCCGCATTTCGCATAACGCTTTTCATGGAGGCGGCCGCTTGGAGCGGCCGCCTCTTTTTCTTGCACGGCCGCGTAGGGTCGCGCGAAGGCTTTTTCGCTCAAGACGTGCGCACTTCGCTTTCTTCGTGGTATTATCGCCCCATTCGTTCATTCGAATCCCATCGCTACATTCTGATATCGCGTGCGACCGCAGCGTCGCGTTTTCCCACGTGTCATATGCCCTCTGCGGAACGAGGGCGATTCCTGTTTAGAGGAGGAAAAGTGAAGTTCTTTCTGGATACCGCCGATCTGGACGAAATCAAAGAGGCGGCAAGCTGGGGCGCCCTTGCCGGCGTGACCACCAATCCCACGCTCTATTCGCGCATCGGCGGCAAGCTCGATGATTTCCACAATCACATCGCTCGCATCTGCGAGATCGTCGACGGCCCGGTGAGCGCCGAGAGCGTCGCCATGACCCGCGATGAGATCATCCGCGACGGTCGCGAGCTGGCCAAGATCGCGCCGAACGTCGTCGTGAAAATCCCGACGATGGTCGAGGGCCTCGCCGCATGCCGCGCTCTGGCCGACGAGGGCATCCGCGTGAACATGACGCTGTGCTTCTCCGTGCCCCAGGCCATTCTTGCCGCCCGCGCCGGCGCCCGTTATATCTCTCCGTTCGTCGGTCGTTTCGACGATATCTCCGAAGACGGCCTGTCCCAGCTCGGCGACGTCGTGACCGCCATCGGCAACTACGACTACTCCGAGAACACGGTCAACGGCGAGCAGGTCGAAATCATCGCCGCTTCTATCCGCAGCGCCAATCATGTCACGCAGTCCGCTCTGATGGGCGCGGACATCGCCACCGTGCCGTTCGGCGTGCTGAAGAAAATGGTTCAGCATCCCCTGACCGACCGCGGCCTCGAGTCGTTCCTCAAGGACTGGGAAAAGGTTGCTAACGCATGATCTCCGACGAAATAACACCGCCGGAGGCCCCTGCCGTGCAGCAGGCTCCTTTGTTCGAGGAGCCTGCTGCGGCAGCCGCGCCCGCGCCTGCGAAAA
>USLD01000136.1 GCA_900555495.1 uncultured Slackia sp.
ACTTGACCATCTTCGAAGACGGGGTCCGTGCGGCTTATGCCGACGAGGTGGCGGCGGCCCTCGACGCCGGCGTCGCATCCGCGCTCGAATGTCTGAAAGGCATTCATGACCGCACTGAAAATATCCTCGTGCGTCGGATCTGCTCCGCCCTCATGGACGGTTTCGTGCTGGGAGACCTCGATGAGCATTCGTATCTCGAGGTGAAAGAGGCTTTCGTCGACGCATACGGATTCAAGCCGCTCATGGCCCGCGCCACTGCGCTCGTGCGTTCGGATGACGAAGCCCAGGCCATCGCCGTGCTCGAAGAGCTGTTGGCGAAAGTCGAGGCCGCTGAAGGGTTCTCCGACACCGCCCAGACCTGCTACCGTTTCTTCGATAGCTACGAGACGCGCTATATGTATGCGCGCCATTGTTCCGAAGACGCCGCGGGCAGGCGCGTGCTGCCGCTTCCCGACGAGGCGTTTTTGGTCCATGACGCGCTCGCCCAGGTATACACCACGTCGATTGCCGGCGCCGATGCGGCCCTCGAGCATGCGAAGCGCTGCATCGAGCTTGCGCCCGCGCGAGCGTATTCGTACCTGCGCGCGGCCCGGGCCTACTTCATGCGCGGCGAATACGAGCAGGAAATCGCCATGTGCTCCAAGGCGCTCGAAGTGGCGTGGCACCCGGCCGATGCGGGACTTGCGCTGTATTGGATGGCGTATGCGTTCTGGAAACTCGAGCGCTACGACGCCGCGGCGGCATGCTATCGTCGATGCTCGTCGTTGCGTTCGGCGATGGCCGAGCAGGCCATGGTCGAGTTCGAAGAGTTGTTGCAGAGCGTGAAGGGCCTGCAGCGCCATACCGAAGAGGAAGAGAACGAGATCTTGCGCAAAGAGGGCGTTGCCGTGGGCGCGCTCGCCTCGAATTGCGAGAGCATGCTCGACATGGCGAAGGCCTCGGCCGATTCGGGATGCAATTCGTTGTGCTGTGTTCTGGCCGCGGCGGCCGCCCGCGTGGTGCGCGATGACGCGCTCATGCCCACCGTCAGGTCGTTTTCGGCAGGCAAAGACAAGCTGATGGCCAGGGGATAAGGCGTTTCGTCCTATCCGTGCCGAAGGGCCCCGAAGACCGTCGCGTCTTCGGGGCCCTTCCTTTTGCGTCGCACGCAGGGGGGTATGGCGTGCGCTGCTATATCTTCTTCACGTTCATAGCGCGCATGGCATTGAGGATGGCGATGACCGCCACGCCCACGTCGCCGAACACGGCGAGCCACATGTTGGCGATGCCGAGCGCGGCAAGCACGAGGATCAGCACCTTCACGCCGATGGCGAACACGATGTTCTGCCACACGATAGCCATGGTTTTGCGTGCGATGCGAATGGCGCGCGCGATGTTGGACGGCTTGTCGTCCATGAGTACGATGTCGGCGGCCTCGATTGCGGCATCCGACCCCATGGCGCCCATGGCGATGCCCACGTCGGCGCGCGTGAGAACCGGCGCGTCGTTGATGCCGTCGCCTACGAAGGCCAGATTCTCGCGCACCGTGTCCATGATGCGCTCGACTTCCTCCACCTTATCGGCGGGCAGCAGCTGCGCGTGCACTTCGTCGACGCCTACCTGGTCTGCGACGGCTTGCGCCACGTCGGCGCGGTCGCCCGTGAGCATGACGCAACGCTCGACGCCGGCCGCGCGCAGGTTGCGTATCGCCTGCTCGGCATCGTCTTTCACCGTGTCGGCGATCACGATGCGGCCGATGAGGCGTCCGTCCGCCGCGACGTTCAGGACGGTTCCCGCAAGGTCGCACGCGCCGCATGCGATGTCGTGCGCGGCCATGAGCCGGTCGTTGCCGACGAGCACCGCGCGTCCGTCGATCGTCGCGGAAACGCCGTGCCCCGATTCTTCGGCGGCTTCGCCGATTCGGCTTCGGTCGATGGGCAGCGCGAAGGCGCGTTTGACCGAAGCTGCGATCGGATGGTCGGAAAAGGCCTCGGCATATGCGGCGGTCTCGAGCACGGTATCGGCATCGAAGCCGTCGCATGCATGGACGGCGGTCACGTCGAAGGTGCCGTCGGTCAGCGTGCCGGTCTTGTCGAACACCACGGTGTCCACGCGGCTGAGCGTCTCGAGATAGTTGGAGCCTTTAACCAGGATGCCGAGCCTCGAGGCGCCTCCGATGCCGCCGAAAAACGACAGCGGGACGCTGATCACGAGAGCGCACGGGCAGCTCACCACGAGAAACGTCAATCCGCGCAAAATCCAGTCGGACCAGGCGCCCATGCCGAGAAGCGGCGGGATGACGGCGATCGCGAGTGCCGCGAAGGTGACCGCGGGGGTGTAGACGCGCGCGAAGCGGGTGATGAAATTCTCGGTGCGTGCCTTTTTCTCGCTCGCGTTCTCCACGAGTTCGAGGATGCGGCTCACGGTGGATGCGCCGAAGGGCTTGAGGGTGCGCACGCGCAGCACGCCCGTCATATTGATGCAGCCCGAGATGACTTCCGCGCCCGTTTCGACGTGGCGCGGCATCGATTCGCCGGTCAATGCCGCGGTATCGAGCTGCGAGGCGCCGTCGACGACCACGCCGTCGATCGGGACGCGCTCGCCGGGCTTGATCACGATGATATCGCCCACGGCCACCTCGTCGGGATCTACCTGCACGAGCTCGCCGTCACGCTCGATGTTGGCGTAATCGGAGGCGATGTCCATCATCGCGGCGATCGATTTACGGCTCTTGCCGACGGCGTAGCTCTGGAAGAGTTCTCCTACCTGGTAGAACAGCATGACCGCCGCGCCTTCGGCCATATGCGGATCGGAATCGGGGAAAAGCACCATCGCGAACGCGCCCAGCGTGGCGATCGACATGAGCAGGCTTTCGTCGAACGCTTCGCCATGGCGGGCGTTGCGCCACGCCTTCAGCAAGACGTCGTGGCCGGCGATGAGGTAGGGGGCCAGGTAGAGCGCGAAGCTCGCGTAGACCGCGCCGCGTGCGCCGAAGACCGCCTCGAGCGCGCCTGTCTTGTCGAGCGCCATGACGGCGAAGAACAGGACGAGCGCCGCGACGATACGCTTGAGCAGTTTCTTCTGCTTCTTGTTCATGGAAGCCTCCATTCGGCCGCGCGGGCGTGTGCTATCGGATGATCTCGCAGTCGGGCTCGATATCGCCGACCAGGCAGACCACGCGGTCGAGCACGTCGTCGAATCGGTCGTCTTCGGCCTGGAGGGTGAGCTTTTGGGTCATGAAATTCACTGAGACGTCTTGCACGCCGTCGAGCGCGGCGATCTTGTCCTGGAGTTTGCGGGCGCAGTTGGCGCAATCGATTTCGTCGAGCTTGTAGGACTTGCGCATGGCGGGTTCCTTTCGTTCTTTGGATTTTTTCGCGGGTCGCGGCCATTTTTTCGAGGCTTTGCCACGAAAAGAGGCGGTGTATCGTTCGATTGGGGTTGAAAACGCCTCGTTAGTACCCGGATTGCATCTATATGGCGATTTATTCTGGCGAACAGGGCGGGCTCGCGCCGTCTTGCGTGCCAAATCTCGCATTTTTCGGCCGGAACGGGCTCTTTTTTCCAAGATTCGTTCGATCGCTGCCGATTCGGCGGCCGGCGCGGCCGTTATTCGCAGATATGGCTCATGCCCTGGGCGAGCATGGTGTAGACATGGTCGTCGGAAAGCGAATAGCGCACGTTTTTGCCGTCGCGCTTGAATTTCACCAGGTGGGCCTGCTTGAGCGTGCGCAGCTGGTGGGACACGGCGCTTTGCGTGGCGCCGACGATGTCGGCGATGTCGGCCACGCACAGCTCGGTACCCATGAGGGCATAGAGGATTTTGATGCGCGTGGTGTCGGCGAACACCTTGAACAGGTCGGCCAGGTCGTAGAGGAGCTCCTCGTCGGGAAGTTCGTCGAAAGCGTCGTTTCCTTGAGGATGGGCGCCGCCGCAGCACGAGGCGGCGGCGTGGTCGTGTGCGAGCGTTTCGTCGTCGGGCATCTTCTAACCTTTCAACATATGAACAACTGTTCATAAGTATAGGGGCGACAGCGGGAATGTCAAGAGGAGAGGCGGCGTTGCGGGGCGCTTCTCGATTTCTGTAGACCGAAAGTTGATATTTGCGCGGTATCGTATTTCAGGCGCGGCATATGCTGCGCAAGGATGTTTCGAAGGGACCGGTAGCGTCATGGACAGTGCAAGAAAGCCGCTCGTGTTGATCGTCGACGACGAGCGCGATATCGCCGATATGCTTAAGAGCTATTTCGA
>USLD01000137.1 GCA_900555495.1 uncultured Slackia sp.
GGCCTCGCGCTTGGCGTCGAGCTCTTCTTTCGTGCAGAAGCACGGATACACGGCGCCGCGTTCCTTCAGCGTCTCGAGCGCGGCGGTGTAGGTGTCGAAGCGCTCGGTCTGCTTGTACGGGCCGAACTCGCCGCCGACCTCGGGGCCTTCGTCCCAATCGAGGCCGAGCCAGCGCATGGCGCGCAAGATGATCTGCGTGTTCTCCTCGGTGGAACGCTCGGGGTCGGTATCCTCGATGCGCAGGATGAACTTGCCGCCCATGGCGCGGGCGAACGCCAAGTTGTAGATGGCGGTGCGGGCGCCGCCGATATGCAGCTTGCCGGTGGGCGAAGGCGCGAAGCGGACGCGTACGGTGTCGGTCATGCCGAGTTCCTTTCTTCAGGTTCGAGAAGGTATGCGGTAGACGCGCGGGGTGCTCGTCGGGAGCGCGTTTCCGCGCGGATGCGAAACGATGTTCGGTCGAGCGCGACGCTATGCGAAGCGTTTGCGCAGCAACCTCCCTATGATAAAACAAACAACGCAGGCCGCAACCGTGACGGCCAGCCATACGGCGCCCATGCCCAGCCAGAACGCAGGCGGATACATGCAGATGAGAAGCGAATCCCATGCGAACGTCCAAGTTCCGTCGGCGAAGAACAGCGAATGGAACGCCGCGAAAAACCCGTCGAAATCCACGATGACCCAGGCGGCCAGCATGGCGAACACGGCGACCACCGCGATCGCGGCGCGGCTCAGCACCGCGCCGAATTCCTTCTTGCCGCAGCGCACGTACACGTGGGCGGCCGCCGCGATGCAGGCCGCGGCCACGGCCGCGAGCGCCCAGCGTATGCCGACCAGCACGTTGTAGACGTCGTCGAGGTGGTCGAGCGCGTCATCGGTCAGGGTATAGCGCTCGCCGAGCGCTTCGAGCGCCGCGGCCTTGTCGGCGCTGCGGGCCACGGCGGGCGAGACATCGGATGCCGCTTGCGCGATCGTGTCGAGCGTGGCGGCGCGATCGGCTCCGTCCACCGTGTAGTCGCGCGTGAGCGCGGCCAGCCCCACGAGGGCCTCCTTGCCGTAGGGCGAGTCGGCGTCGTTGCTCGTGGCCTGCGCGAGGAAAAGGGTGGTGGGGCGTGCGCAGCAGGCGAAAAGCCCCGCCGTCGCCAGCAGCACGGCGAGCGTTGCCGTGGCGACGATGCGGGCGATCATGCTCAGCGTTTTCAAGGAATCCTCCTGTTCGGTTTCGTGCGCCTATTATGCCGCATGCGCGCCCGACGGCCGCGCCTTGCGTGCGATTCCTGCGAAAGGCGTTTGTTTTGCAAGACGTTTCGTTTTGCGGCCGTCGCGGCGCAAGTCCCGTCGGCGATTAGGACGCTATCGTGCGTGCCGGCAAAGGCACCTGGGGTTTCGTGGTTTGCCGCAGAGTGGTTTCGAACGCGTGCGCAGGAAATGATCGCAGGTCGAGAAAACGTGCGGAAAGCCGGTCGCGCCGGCGTGGGTGGCGATTTCGTGGAAGGCGTTCCGTCTGTTGCTGCGAACCTGCTTTCACGCTATTCTTTTATGCTTTGATGGCTGTGGCGCAAGCGCCGCACCTTTTTTGTAAGAACCGTTTATCCAGAGTCGGGGGAGAGGGTTGGCTTGCCGATCCCGACACCAACCTGGCGCGTCAGCCAAGGTGGTCCTGCCAACAACGATGAAGGAGGAATCGTGACCGATACCCATTCCAGCTACGTCTTCACGTCCGAGTCCGTGACCGAAGGCCATCCCGACAAGATTTGCGACCAGATTTCCGACGCCATCCTCGACGCCATCCTTTCCAAAGAAATCGCGTTGGCCGAAGAGGGCTACATCGCGCCGTCCGGCCAGCCGGCCGACCCGACCCAGCTGCGCTGCGCGTGCGAGACGCTCGTCACCACCGGCATGGTGGTCGTGGCGGGCGAAATCCGCACCCAGTCCTACGTTGACGTGCAGGAAATCGTGCGCGGCGTGCTCTCCGACATCGGATACGACCGCGCCAAGTACGGCTTCGACGCCAGCACCTGCGGCGTGATGAACGCCATCCACGAGCAGAGCCCCGACATCGCTCAGGGCGTCGACGAGTCCTGGGAGGCCCAGCACGGCGCCGACGTGGAGGCCGACCCCTACGAGAGCGTCGGCGCAGGCGACCAGGGCATGATGTTCGGATACGCGTGCAACGAGACGTCCACGCTCATGCCGATGCCGATCTATCTGGCGCATCGTCTGTCCGAGCGCCTGACCGAGGTCCGCAAGAACAAGACCCTTCCGTACCTGCGTCCCGACGGCAAGACGCAGGTGTCCGTGCGCTACGAGAACGGCGTCCCCGCCGCCGTCGAGACGGTGGTCGTCTCGACGCAGCACTCCGAAGACATCGATAACGACACGCTTCGCCGCGACGTCGTCGAGCAGGTGATCAAGCCGGTCATGGAGGCCGAAGGCGTCGTGCTCGACGAAAACGCGGGCATCCACATCAATCCCACCGGCCGCTTCGTCGTGGGCGGCCCCATGGGCGACACGGGCCTCACCGGCCGCAAGATCATCGTCGACACCTACGGCGGCATGGGCCGCCACGGCGGCGGCGCCTTCTCCGGCAAGGACTGCACGAAGGTCGACCGCTCTGGCGCCTACGCCGCGCGTTGGGTGGCCAAAAACGTCGTGGCCGCAGGTCTGGCCGACCGCTGCGAGGTTCAGATCGCCTACGCCATCGGCATGGCGCACCCCGTTTCGGTTCTGGTGGAGACTTTCGGCACCAATAAGGTTGCCATCGAAGACATCGAGCGCGCGGTCGAGGAAATCTTCGACCTGCGGCCGGGCGCGATTATCGACGCGCTCGACCTGCGTCGTCCGATCTATCGCCTGACCAGCAATTACGGTCATTTCGGCCGCGAGCTTCCCGAATTCACGTGGGAGCGCACCGACCGTGCCGACGCCTTGCGCGCGGCCTGCGGCCTGTAAGAGGGCGAACCCCGCATTGCCGAAGCGGCGCGAACGGCCGCTTCTATGCAAGAGTTTCGAGGCGTTCTTCGACGGCGACGTCGGAGGACGCCTTTATTTTGTACGTTTTTTGCAGTTGGCGGTCTTTTACGGGGCCGAAAACGGCGTGTTGCGGCTCGGCGCGTTTATCGCGAATCGTGCGACCAGGCGTTTTGCCGAAGCATCGCGGGTCGTCGGCGCGAAATCGGCTGGAAAAAGACCGCCAACTGCAAATATCATGCAGATAATCGTTCAATCATGACGGCGGCGGCGAGGGAAGGAGCTGCAGGGCATATGCGGACCGTTGCGGTGGTGCTTGACATCCAGACCCAGGCGCTCGACACGACCTACACCTACGCCGTCCCCGACGATATGGACGGCGTGCAGGTCGGCTGTGCCGTGCTGGTCGAGTTCGGCCGCCGCCGCGCGGTGGGCTACGTCATGGCCGAAGAAGGCGATGCCGATTCATTCTTCGACGAGTCCGCCGACGTTTCCGTAAGCGTTCCCGGCCGCATGTGCTTCGTGGACGACATGCGCGGCGAAGGAGCTCCTCGCGAAAAGAAACAGGAGCTCAAGGCCATCTTGGCCGTGCTGTCCGCGCCGTATTTCGACGAAGACGGAGCGGCGCTCATCGAATACATCGCCCATGCCTATTTGGCGCCGCTGAGCTCGTGCGTGCATCTTCTGACGCCCGCGGGCCGCACGCCGAAGGTGGTCAAGCGCGAAGACGGCTGGGAGCTGCAAAGGCCGGCCCGCCGCCGCAAGGCGAAAAACGCCGATGCGGATGCGTCTCTTGCGACCGACGCCGAGCTTGCCCGTCGTGCTCACGCCCTCGAAACGTTCGAGCTGACCGAAGGGCAGCGTCGCGCCTTCGATACGGTGCGCGCCTGCGTCGAACGCGGCTGCGGCGACGTCGTCGTGATCGACGGCGTGACGGGCTCGGGCAAGACCGAGGTGTATCTGCGCGCTATTCGCCGCAGTCTCGAGTTGGGGCGCGGCGCCATCGTGCTCGTGCCCGAGATCGCGCTCACGCCGCAGACGGTTTCGCGCTTCGAAAGCCGCTTCGGCGCCACGGTCGCCGTCATGCATTCTCGCATGACGCAGGCCGAGCGCTTCGACCAGTGGGGGGCCGTGCGCCGCGGCGAGAAGCGCGTCGTGGTGGGCGCGCGCAGCGCCTTGTTCTGCCCGATGCCTTCGCTGGGCGTCGTCGTGATCGACGAGGAACACGAAAGCACGTACAAACAGGAAAGCGCCCCGCG
>USLD01000138.1 GCA_900555495.1 uncultured Slackia sp.
CGATGACGATGCACGTCTCGGACACGAGGGGAAGATATGCGTCGTAATTGCCCCCGCCATATCCAAGCCGCCTTCGTTGTTCGTCGAAGGCGACGAGCGGGACGATGATAGCGTCGAACGCATCGGGTGCCGCCATGGGGAAAGAAGCGACGGCCGCATCGTCGTGGGCGAGACGTTTCAGCGGGTTTTGCACGAAGGGGATGCTCCCGTCGTGCCAGGCGCTTCGAGAGACCATTCGCATATCCATCGGCCGTGCGCTGCCTTTTGGATTCATGCAGGGGAGGGCGACCTGTATTTCGTTGCGAAAGCAGAGGTCGATCAGCTCGTCAAGATTTGCCTCGTCGTTGAAGGCTGAGTAGAGGGCGACGGCGTCTCCTTTGCGCAAGGCAGGTATCGACGCCGCTTTTCGGTCGGCGAGGATGCGGGCTTCGATGGTCGCATCCTCTTCGAGTTCGCCTTCTTCGAGACTCAGTATGCGGCTGAGTTCCGTGCATAAAGCATGCG
Source organism: uncultured Slackia sp. (assembly GCA_900555495.1). Lineage (GTDB taxonomy): Bacteria > Actinomycetota > Coriobacteriia > Coriobacteriales > Eggerthellaceae > Slackia. The sequence goes on from USLD01000138.1 coordinate 505, forward strand.
ATTTCATCGAGCGTTCATGCGGAGAGAGGGAGCTTCGTAAGGTACGAATCTGGCTTCTGATGAGGGATTTCTTGCCAATAATGGGGTTATTCACGTTGTCTGGCATGAAAAATTCCCCTTTCTGTCCCCATCGGGCTCATGCTTCATTTGGAATATACCGAACATAAAATAAGAAAAAATGAAATTAGTGTTTGACAATGCGGAATGTACGGGTTATTATAAACGAGCTTTACGAGTTGCGCCGTTACCTCAGCTGGATAGAGGGACTGACTACGAATCAGTACGTCGGGGGTTCGAATCCCTCACGGCGCACCACTTTTCTTAATGAAGGGAAGCAGTTGCGGCGCGCAAGCGCCTTTTTTTATTTGCAGGGAGAAAAGGTTCGATTTGAAGGTTCGAAAACACAACATTCACCTGATGTAGCCTTGCTCTCGTCCTTCGTGCGCGACAAGGCTTGTCGCACGAAGGGGATTTATGTTCTATTTGACTAACATGCTCGGTCGCCCTGTGTACGATTCCACGGGCGAAAAACTCGGCACGGTCTCCGACCTTGCTATTTCCACGGGGGAAGTATTTCCTCGCATCACCTCGCTTGCATTCCGCGGTCCTGGACGCACGCCGTTCATGATCAGTTGGCGCAAGTACGTCGAAGACTTCAGCGAAGACGAAGTCACTCTCAATACCGAGTCGTACAACATCAGATTCAGCTATCTGCAGCCTACCGAGGTTCTTTTGGCGCGCGATTTGCTCGATCAGCAGATCGTCGATACGCAGGGCCTGAAAGTCGTGCGCGTCAACGACCTCAAGCTGTCGCCTTCCGGTTCGCAGTTGCGCCTTTTGGGCGCCGAAGTGGGCGTGCGCGGTATTCTGCGCGGTCTGCATCCGCTGTTGGAGAAAGCCGTCGTTTCCGGCGCCAAGCTTTTCGGCAAGAAAGTCGAAGAGAAAATCATCGCCTGGAACTACATGGACCTGCTCGATCGCGACCTGTCGAAGGTGAAGCTGTCCGTGACGCATAAGCGCCTCGAAGAGCTGCACCCCGCTGACGTCGCCGATATTTTGGAACAGCTGGACCCGAAACAGCGCGCCGAGGTGTTCAAGCACATCGACGACACGCGTTCGGCCGAAATCATCGCCGAATTGGAAGACGAGTTCCAGGCGGAAACGCTCGACGATATGACCGATCGCGAGGCGTCCGGCCTGCTTCGCCAGATGGATCCTGACGACGCCGCCGACATCATTCGCGACCTTCCTTACGAGAAGGCCGAGACCTTGCTCCGTCTGATGGGCGTGGAAGACGCCGCCGAAATCAGGCGTCTGCTGGGATATCGCGACGATACCGCGGGCGGCATGATGACCACGCAGTTCGTCGCGTTGAGCGAAGACGATACGGTAGGGGAGGCCATCGAGACGCTGCGTGCTCTGGACGAGGATTTCCCGACCGTTCATTTCGTCTACGTCTTGGAGGAAGACAGCGAGAAGCTTGTCGGCGTCATGTCGATGCGTACGCTGGTGCTTGCCCATAACGACACCCGCCTCGGCGATGTCATGTTCACCGATATCATCACCGTTTCACCTGATGAAGACGAAGAGGAAGTGGCTTCCGACATCTCGAAGTACGACATGGTCGCATTGCCTGTCGTCGACGAGAGCGGGCATATGCTCGGCCTGGTGACGGTCGACGATGCGCTCGACGTCATCGAAGAAAGCACCGAGACCGAGAAAACCACGAATCTGTGGATGAAGGTGGCCCTCGCCGTGTGCGGAGGCATCATGTTCTTGGCGCTGTATACGGCCGTGATCATGCGGATCATGGAGGTGGGCTGATGGCTGCCGTGAAGAAAGGCGCCTCGTACGACGAGGTCATGCAGGCCGTCCGCGAAGGAGATAAAAGCGCGATCGAAGTCGCCCAGGATGTCGCCGTCGACGGCGCGTCCGGTGCCGAGACGAAGAAGAAACGCGCCACGGCGCTTCTGATCCTCGGAGCTATGGGTCCTGGCGTTGTAAGCGCTATGGCCGGCAACGATGCGGGCGGTATCTCGACGTATTCCACCGCCGGCGCCGATTTCGGATTCGCCGCGCTATGGGTCATTCCCGTGATGTGCGTGCTGCTGCTGGTGGTCCAGTTGACGGCCGCCCGCATGGGCGCGGTGACGGGCAAGGGCTTCGCCGCTCTCATCCGCGAGCGTTTCGGCATTCGCTTGACCGCTCTTGCCATGGGCGCATTGTTGATCGGCAATGTCGCGACTACGTTCAGCGAGTTCGCCGGCATCGCGAGCGGCATGGAACTTTTCGGCATCCCGCGTATGGCGAGCGTGCCCGTCGCCGCCCTTATAGTGTGGCTCCTTGTGGTGAAAGGCAGCTACAAGAGCGTCGAGAAGGTGTTCTTGGCGGTGTCTCTCGTGTTCGTCACCTATGTGGTCGCGGCGTTTCTTGCCGGTCCGAACTGGGGGGATGTGGCGTATTCGACGGTCGTCCCTCAGGCTCCCGCCGATCCTCATTTCGTGTCGCTGGTCATCGCCATGATCGGCACGACGATCGCTCCGTGGATGATGTTTTTCACGCAGAGCAATGTGGTCGATAAAGGCGTCACCGACGACCCGCAGGAGATGATGCTGCAGAAGGTCGACGTCGCCACCGGCACCATCGTAGCCTGCATCGTGGCCTGGTTCATCATCATCACTACGGGTGCGGTCCTGTATCCGCAAGGCGTCGCAGTCGATTCTGCTGCTGCAGCTGCCAACGCGTTGGCTCCGTTCGCGGGCGAATACGCCCAGATCCTGTTCGCCGCAGGCTTGACGGCGGCGAGCTTCCTGGCCGCATGCGTACTGCCTTTGACCACGTCGTTCGTCATCTGCGAGGCGTTCGGCTGGGAGGCCGGCGTCGATTTCACGTGGAAAGAGGCCCCTATGTTCAAGGGCATCTTCACGTCGGTCATCGTGTTTTCCGCCGTGGTGGTGCTCATTCCGAACCTCGACCTCATGGGCATCATGCTCACGGCGCAGTTCATCAACGGCGTCATCCTGCCGGTCTTGCTGGTGTTCATGGCGCTTATCGCTGCCGACAAGCGCATTATGGGCAAATATGTCAGCACATGGGCGGGCAAGGCCGTCATTTGGGCGACGGTCGCCATCGTCACGGTTCTTACCGTGGCTTTGTTGGCCATGCAGGTTCTCGGCATATAGAAGTTTATGGAGGCGGGGAGTATACCCCGCCTTTCGCGTTTCAAGGATGCGCTCTCTTGTCGCGCGTCGTGTTCCTTCTGTGACGAAATGTTTCTTCGCGGCGCCGAATTCCGCCTTTCTTGACCGCTCGCGTAAGGTTTCGCTTCGCCGCCGCTTGCTCATTCGCCGATTGCGCCGTTCTCTTTACAATGAATCGATGCGCCGTGCTTTTCGGCGCGAAACGATTCGAATGATTACGACCGGCGAAGGAGGTCATCGACATGGGCAGGGTTTACAACTTCTCGGCAGGCCCCGCGGTGCTGCCCGAAGAGGTTCTGCGCGAAGCCGCCGAAGAAATGCTCGACTACAAGGGCTGCGGCATGTCAGTCATGGAGATGAGCCATCGCTCTAAGATGTTCGATGCAATCATCACCGAGGCCGAGCAGGATCTGCGCGACCTGATGAACATCCCCGACAACTACAAGGTGGGCTTCTTCCAGGGCGGTGCCACCCA
>USLD01000139.1 GCA_900555495.1 uncultured Slackia sp.
CGACCATATGCACGGGAATACGGATGGTACGGGCCTGGTCGGCGATAGCGCGCGTGATAGCCTGACGAATCCACCACGTGGCATACGTGGAGAACTTGAAGCCCTTGGTGTAATCGAACTTCTCGACGGCGCGGATGAGACCGAGGTTGCCTTCCTGAATGAGGTCGAGGAACAGCATGCCGCGGCCGACGTAACGCTTCGCAATCGATACGACGAGACGCAGGTTCGCTTCGATAAGCTGCTGCTTCGCATCGATGCCCACCTGCTCGACGCGCGTCAGACGACGGCGCTCGCGGCGCTCGAGCTCGATGCCCTCCTCTTCGGCCTTCTCGAGCTCGGCGGTGGCGGCGACGCCGGCCTCGATCTTCATGGCGAGGTCGATTTCCTCGGCGGCCGTCAGCAGGGGAACCTTGCCGATTTCTTTAAGGTACATGCGCACGGGGTCGCCCGTGAGCATGGTGACGGAGGTGTCGGCCGAACGGCGGCGCACCTTCGAAGCGCGGGTGGATACCTTGGGCAGGTTGACTTCGGCGTCTTCGGCGGCCTTGAGCTCTTCCTCGGGAATGCCCTCGAGCAGGTCCTCGTCGTCAGACAGCGAAGAGTCTATCTTCTCGTCTTCGAGAGCCATGTCGCCGGCAAGAGCGGCATCCTCTCCTTTTGCCTTGCTTTTCTTGGGATCTTCAGTTGTTTTCGCTTTGGCAGCAGACACAGATGCTATCCTTTCGCCGCAGAAAATGGGCACAATGGCCCTAAAGATACAGTTTACAATTGTACCAAGAATTCACCAGCCTGGTCAATGCAACTTGACCAGGCCTTTCTTGTCATCGTCGTTTTTTCTTAATCATGCGACCCGAGCGGGCGATGCGCGCTTCGCAAAGCCACCAGCTCCCGCTGGAGCATGACCACGTCCTGGTAGGCCTGCTCGTATTCTTCGGGCGCCATGTCCTCGGGATGCTTCAGCTGCGCGTTGACGGCCGCGATCGAATCCTCCATATCGCGAATCGCCAGTTCGTCGGCGAGAAACCGAGCGAGCTGCTCAGGTTCGATGTCGTCGTAGAGCGAGGCCGCGGTCAGCGTCGAAGCGGCCCCTTCCACCATCGCGGACACGCCGCGTACCACCTCCCCGGGCGAACTCGCTTCGGGATGCTCGGCCAGATAGGCTATCAGCGCCTGGGCTACGCAGCGATGGGCGTCACGATGCCAAATCGTCTGCACGAGCGCATCGGCGTAAGCAAGCCCCACGTCGGCGTGGCGCGCGCACAAGGCCAGGAATTCGCGCTCGATTCGCAAACGTTCCCGCTCGCGAGGCGGCAGCGACACGGCAGGCTGCGCAAGCGGCGCCAAAGCCGCCTCGGCCGGCGCCTGGTCGTACGTCCGCGGCGCCGTGACGCCCGCGAGCTTTTCGGTCACCATGCCGATGTCGTAATGCAGCCTGTCGGCGATATAGCCCGCGTATTCTTGCGCGAGAACCGAATGTTTGATGGGCGCGAGCAGAGAGAGGCCGTCAGCCAAAGCCCTGCTTTTCTGGCCGAAATCGGACAGGTCGTACTTCGAAAACGCGCGATCGATCGCATAACGCAGAAGCGGCTGCGCGCGCGATATCAGCTCCTCGAGGGCTTCGGCGCCGCGCTGCTGCACGAAATCGGCCGGATCGAGGTCGTCGGGCAGCGTGACGGCGCACAGGTCGATTTTCGAGCGCCCCGCCTCGGGCAGCATGCTCTCGTCGACGAAGCGCGCCGCGCGATCGGCCGCACGCTGACCGGCTTCGTCGCCGTCGAACAGATACACGATGCGTCGCTTCGCATGGCGCGAGATGGTACGGATATGCTGGACGGTCAGCGCCGTCCCCAACGTCGCCACCGCGTTTTTCACACCGGCTTCGTGCATCACGATCACGTCGGTATAGCCTTCGACGATAATCGCGACGCCGGTGCTCGCCATGGCGGCTTTCGCCTTGTCGAGGCCGAATAGCACCTGCGACTTATGGAACACGGGCGTTTCCTGCGAATTCAGATATTTCGGCTCGCCCTTGCCCACGACGCGCCCGCCGAACGCGATCGTATCGCCTTCGACGTCGCGGATCGGGAACATGATGCGGTCGAAGAAGCGGTCGCGCAGGCCGCGTCCCTGCTTCGAAGGCATGGCGACGTTTGCCTCTACCATGTCATCGGCCGAAAAGCCCATCGATTTCAGATGACGCACGAGCGCCTGATTACCGGGCGCGTATCCTAGATTCCAATCCTTCGGAACGCGGCCGCCCAGATCGCGCGACGACAGATACGCGCGCGCGGCGTCTGCCTCGGGACCGCGCAGCCTCATGAGCTGAAGATGATAGAACGCCGCAGTCGCTTCGCAAACCTCTTTGAGACGCGCCTTGCGACCGCGCGCGGCAGCGACCCCCGGCTCCTCGGTCAGCTGGATGCCCGCGCGGCGGGCGAGTTCGCGCACCGCATCGATGAATCCCAGGTCGTCGAGCTTCATGACGAAGCTGAACACGTCGCCGCCCTCGCCGCAGCCGAAGCAATGCCACACACCGAGCGCCGGACGCACGGAAAAGCTTGGCGTTTTCTCGTCATGAAACGGGCACAGCCCCACGTATGTGCCAGTTCCTGAAGGTTTGAGCGTAACCGTTGCAGACACAATGTCGTACAAATCGGCGGTGGCGCGAACTTTTTCGATATCTTCCTTCAGAATCATTCCTGGCATAGCTCACCACCTTAACAGCAAGCGCGGCACGTTGACCAACCATCGAACGTACCGCGCCCACCATATTGACTTTCACGGCGTGCCTCCCATCGCACGCCTGATTCTTTATAGGAGGGTTGCGGGATCGAGTTTGGCGAGATCTTCGACCGACAGCACGTCAGAGGCATGCTCGTACAGGCGCGGGATACGGTTGCACAGGCAGGTGAAGATCTCATAGCTGATGGTTCCTGCGGCACGGCCCCAATCGTCGGCGGTCGGCTCGGCATAATCCTCTCCGCGACCCGGTCCGAACAGCTGCACGGTGTCGCCCTCATGCACGCCAAGCTTTTCCGCGGAACCGTGCAGGTCAAGCATAAACTGATCCATGCACACGCGACCGGACACACGGTAGAGGCGCGGACCCTCCGTGGTCATCACACGCACCGGGCCTCCTGGCTTGACCACATGCTTCGCGCCTTCCATATCAAAACCGGAAGCGGAACGGTGAATGCCGTCCGCATAGCCGACAGGCACGATCGCGGTGGACGTATCGGACGGAGTCAGGTACGTGCGGCCATAGGAAATGCCATGGCCCGCTTCAACATCCTTGACCGTACCAAGCTGCGCCTGCAACGTCATGGCCGGCGTCAAACCGTATGTACCTGGCGTGCCCATGGCCGGATCAGCCTCATAACCATACAGGCCGATACCCGGGCGCGTCAGCTCAAAATGAATCTCGGAACGTGAAAGCGTGGCAGCGGTATTGGCGAGATGACGAATCTCCGGCGCAATGCCCGCCTGCTCCATACGACGGGTGAAATCCTTGAAATTCTCGATCTGTCTGTCGGTGGATGCCACGAATTCAGGAACGTCCGGAGCGTCCGCCACCGCCAAATGGCTCCACTGGCCGACGATATGCAGCACACCCTCCTTGGCGAGCGGCACCAGCTTGGCGAGCGCCGCGTCGAACGTGGCGGGCGTGAACCCGTTGCGGCCGAAACCGGAATCGACCTTCACATGCACACGTGCGGTTTTTCCAAGACGACGCGCCGCAGCCGCAACGCCGTCAATGCCCGGCAATGATCCGACGGAAATATCGATATCATTGTCGATCAGCTCGTCAAAAGGCACAGCCATGCCGTTATATACCCATGTCAGAATGTGGCAGCGGTCCGGCCCGATGCCCGCCTTGCGCAGCAGCAGCGCCTCATGTGATTGCGCCGTGCCCAGCCAGGTCGCACCTCCCGCCAGTGCCGCGAGCGCGGCCGGAATAAGACCATGCCCGTCCGCGTCGGCCTTGACCACACCCATCACGGCGGTGCCGGAATTCGGGCCGCCAACCACGCTCACCAGATGACGCATGTTGTTTCGCAATGCGGCCATATCGACGATGGCCTGCGCCGGATATTGCTTTTGGGCGGCCTCATAATTGGCCTTGCCTTGTTCGGATGAGAATTGCCATTCACGGGCAGCGTTGAAAGTCATGACTCTA
>USLD01000140.1 GCA_900555495.1 uncultured Slackia sp.
GGCTCCGGCGCCGTGTTCGGCAAGGTGCTGATCCCCGAGGATTTCCACATCGCCATCTTTGTTTTGGCTCCCGGCGCGTTCTTCGTGCTGGCGATCCTGAGCCCCTGGCCCGAATGGGTGGGCCTGCCGAACATCACCATGGAGGCGAAGTGCGTCATCGCCGCCGGTATCTTCATTCTCATCTCCTGCACCGATTGGATCGACGGATATCTCGCCCGCAGCCGCGGGGAAGTGACCGACTTCGGGAAGTTCATGGATCCTCTGGCCGACAAGATCCTCGTCACGGCGGCGCTGCTCGTGTTGATCGAGCTGGGCGCCATTCCCAGCTGGGTCGTGCTCATCATCGTCGCGCGCGAGTTCATCGTCTCGGGCGTGCGCATGGTGGCCGCCAGCAAGGGCGAGGTCATCGCGGCGTCGTGGTACGGCAAGTTCAAGACGGTGTTCCAGATGGTCGCCATCGTGCTGTTCGTGGTGAAGGAAAGCCCCGCGTTCGGCGATTCCTCGTCGGGCTTCTATATCGGCTTGTATGTGTTGAGCTGGGCGGTCATGGGCATCGCGCTGGTGCTTACCGTGGTGTCGATGGCCGACTACATCTCGAAGGCACGCCATCTGATCGGCTTCAAGCCGAAGGGTTCCGTCGTCGTCGCCGCGGAAGAGCGTCCGCTCGCCGAGCGCGTCATCGATGCGGCGAAAGACCGCAAGCTGCGCATCGGCACGGCAGAAAGCTGCACCGGCGGCCTCGTTTCCGCCGCGTTGGTGGACGTCCCCGGCGCTTCCGACGCCGTCTGGGGCGGAGTCGTGAGCTACGCCAACGACGTCAAGCAGGGTTGCCTCGGGGTTTCCTCCGATACGCTGGCCGTCCACGGCGCCGTCAGCGAGCAGACCGCATGCCAGATGGCCAAGGGGGCTCGCGCGACTCTCGGCGTCGATGTCGCGGTGTCCACCACGGGTATCGCGGGTCCCGGCGGCGCGGTCGACGGCAAGCCCGTCGGAACCGTTTGGGTCGGCGTATCGTCGGCCTCGGGCGAGCATGCCGTTCTGCATCATTTCGACGGCGACCGCGCTGCGGTGCGCCGCCAGGCCGCCGACGCCGCCTTGAAGGCGCTGCTCGACGAGATTGCGTAGCGTTTCGAAAGCACGTGGTTTTTCCGACCTCGTCCGTTCCCACCGTTTCGTGGGGCGGGCGGGGTCTTTTGCGTTGTGGGGGCATGATGCGTGCGGTTTTTCGCCGGCGCATGTAGGCGGAGCGCCGTCATGCGGGCCTGATTCGGGCGCGATGCGCGCCAGGCTGCGGCCGGAAGCCGCATGCTCCGCGGCAAGGCCGTCGTGGTTTCATGGTGATGCGGTCGTATCGCGAAGCATTTCTTCGTCGATGATTGACATGAGAACATCTGTTCGCAATAATAATGCGGTTGCCGCTTCGCGGCTGCAGGGTCGATATCAAGGAGCAGGGATGAATCAGGACAAAGAACAGACGCTGAAGCTCACCACCGAGCAGATCGAGCGTAAATTCGGCAAGGGTTCGATCATGAAGCTCGGCGAGGAGGGGTGCAATCTCGAGGTCGGCGTCATCCCGACGGGTGCGCTCCCGCTCGATGCGGCGCTCGGCATCGGCGGCGTGCCGCGCGGCAGGATCGTCGAAATCTACGGCCCCGAATCGAGCGGTAAAACCACCCTCGCGCTCCAAATCATCGCCGAAGCCCAGGCTCTCGGCGGCGTGGTCGCGTTCATCGACGCCGAGCATGCGCTCGACCCCACGTATGCGGCCCGTCTCGGCGTCGATATCGACGAGGTCCTGATCTCGCAGCCCGACACGGGCGAGCAGGCGCTCGAAATCTGCGACATGCTGGTGCGCTCCAACGCGATCGACGCCATCGTCATCGACTCGGTGGCCGCATTGGTTCCGCGCGCCGAAATCGAAGGAGAAATCGGCGACAGCAGCGTCGGCCTGCAGGCGCGCCTCATGTCCCAGGCGCTGCGCAAGCTTGCAGGCTCGCTTTCGAAATCCAATACGACATGCATCTTCATCAACCAGCTGCGCGAGAAGATCGGCGTGATGTTCGGCAACCCTGAAACCACCACCGGCGGCCGCGCCCTCAAGTTCTTCTCGAGCGTGCGTATCGACATCCGTCGCATCGAGACCCTGAAGAACAAGAGCAACGAGCCTATCGGCAATCGCGTGCGCGCGAAGGTCGTGAAAAACAAGGCCGCCCCGCCGTTCCGTCAGGCGGAATTCGACCTTATGTACGGCACGGGCATCTCGCGTGAGGGCTGCATCGTCGACATGGGCGTCGAGGCGGGCGTCGTGAAGAAGAGCGGCGCCTGGTATACCTGCGGCGAGCAACGTCTTGGCCAGGGCAGGGAAGCGGCGCAGGAGATGCTGCGCACCAATCCCGACCTACGGGACGAAATCGAGGCGAAGGTCCGCGAGTTCTTCGGCATTCCCAGCGCGCGTCCCGACCAGGACGGCGCCGCCGAATAGCGATAGCCGCGTATCGCTCGGGCGAAGCGGCGCGATGCGCATCCGCACGGCGCACCCCGATGAGGCGGGGTGCGCTGCGTTCGTGGAAAGTTCGGAAGGAAGGGGCGGGGACGCTATGCCGATCATCGATGACGAATTCTTGTCGAAGCTCGTGCGCGAGCCCGTCGTCGTGCGCGTCTCCGAAGACCAAGAAAAGGCGTTCGCGAAGATCGCCAGGCTTTCGGCCGCGCGCGACCGCTGCTCGTATGAGCTTGCCGAGCGTCTCGAGCGCGACGGCTTTTCTGCCGACGATGCGCATGCCGCGATCGAGCGCGCCATGGCGTGCGGTCTCGTCGATGACATCCGGTACGCCGAAACGCTCATACGCTCGCGCCTTTCCCAGGGAAAGGGCAGGGCCGGCATCGAAAACGAATTGGCTGCCGCGGGTATCGCCGTCTACGATATCCCTGGATGGCCCGACGAGTATTTTCCTTCCGACGGGCTTTCGGAAGAAGACCGCGCGTTCGAGCTGCTGTGCAAAAAACCTCCTCGGTCGAAGAACGTTTACGCTTCCGCATGCCGCAAACTTGCTTCGCGGGGGTTTTCAAGCGACGCGGTGTTTGCAGCGGCGCGGCGTTACGCGCGGGAGAGCGATGGGGTTTTTTGACGAAACGCGGAAGGTTTTCCTGCAGTGTCGGTGTATTATGGGGAAAGCTTGAGTGTATTCGCATCGAATGTTCGATGCTTTTCGATAGAAACAATCGCATATGCATGCCTTTATCGTTCCATGCGCTTCGCTCATGCCAGGTGTTTATGCCCGGCTTTTTTTATTTCCGGTACACCTATACATTATTTTGTCTGAATTCGAATGCAAGAAAGGGGAAGCCGATGCCCGAATTGCCATGGCTTATCGCCGTAGTCATCGTCGCCATCCTCGGCGTCGCTGTCGGTTTCGTTATCTCCCGTTACCTCGTCAACGCTTCGAGCAAGAAGGCCGCCGAAGAGGCCGAGCAGCTCGTCGCTTCTGCCAAGCGCCAGGCGGAAACCCTGCGCCGCGAGGCGGTCGTCGAGGCAAAGGACGAAGTCTTCAAGATGAAACAGGAGGCTCAGGCCGAGAACAAGGAGCGCATGCGCGAGGTGCGCAACGCCGAAAACCGCATCAACCAGCGTGAAGAGAGCCTCGACCGCCGCGTCGAGAGCCTCGACGCCCGCGAGCACCAGCTCTCCTCCATGCAGGGCCAGGTCGAGCGTCGCGAGCGCGATCTGAAAAATGCCATGCAGGAGGTCAGCGTCCGTCTCGAGCGCGTCGCCGGCATGACCCCCGACGAGGCCAAACAGGAACTGCTCGACAGCCTGCGCGACGAGGTCACGCACGAGAGCGCCGCGATCATTCGCGAGGCGGAGCAGCGTGCCAAGCTCGAGGCCGATAAGAAGTCCCGTGAAATCCTGAGCCTGGCCATCCAGCGCGTCGCCGCCGATCACTCGGCCGAGACCACGGTCAAGACCATCCACATTCCCTCCGACGACCTCAAGGGCCGCATCATCGGTCGCGAGGGCCGCAATATCCGCTCTTTCGAGCAGCTCACCGGCGTGAACCTGCTTATCGACGATACGCCCGAATGCGTCACCATCTCGTGTTTCGATCCCGTTCGTCGCGAGGTCGGTCGCGTGACCATGGAAAACCTCATCGCCGACGG
>USLD01000141.1 GCA_900555495.1 uncultured Slackia sp.
CCGCGCGGCCGCCGGATGCAGCTGCGCGGGCCCCAACGTCCGCCTTCCCCTGCAAAACCGGCAACCCACGGGCATCGCGGCGCGGCCCGCCGCCCCCCGGGCACAAAAAAAATGGGTGCGCCCCTTGCGGAACGCACCCATCGGATGCATCGGCCCCGGCATCGCGCCGAGCGCCGCCTCCACGGCAGCGCGATGCGGCGCTACATGACCTTCGAACTTTCCACCATCTCGACGAACTTCGACACCACCTTGATCAGCGGCGTGCGAAGCACCAGGCCCAACACGATGAACGGCACCGTGAACAGCAGCAGGATGCCTATCTCGGTCCAGAAGTCGCCGTTGTACACGCCGAACATGGCCGCACGCATGGCGTTGACCGCATGCGTGACAGGCAGATACGGGCTGAGCTCCTGCACGAACGTCGGCAGCGACTGCAGCGGATAGCTTCCTCCGCCGCCCGACACCTGAATGATCAGTAAGAACACCGAAATAGCCTTGCCGAAGTTGGCGAACGACACCACCAGCGTGTAGATTATGAATGCGAACACCAGCCCCGACACCCAATAACACAGCAGGTAGAGGAACGGGTTCACGGTCTGCACGCCGAGGAACACCATATTGCCCACGCTCACGCACGTGCTCTGCATGAGCGATATCAGCGCCACCACGCCGAAGCGCCCGATGAACTGCTGCCAGGCGGGCACATGGCCCATCTGGTCGAGGATACGCCTCGAGGGCGTCACCTTAAGCGTCACCATGACCAGCAGCGCACCGATCCACAGGGCGAGCGTCGTATACAGCGGCGTCATGGCCGATCCGAAATTGTCGACCGGATACACCGCGTGCCTGTCCAGCTTCACCGGCGCCGAAACCGCCTTCGCCAAAGCGGACGGATCTGAGCCGATCGCCGCGCGCAAGGCCTCGACATCGCCGCTGGCAGCCGCCTCGGCGATGCGGGCGCCCGCCTCATGCATGCGCTGCGCCGACGACGACAAATCCGATGCCGCCGAATCGAGCTTCTGCTTGGCGTCGTCGATGCCCGAAGACACCGAACCCGCCGCACCCGTCAGGTCGGACGCCGTGGCGTCAAGCGTCGCCGCCGTGGAAGAGAACGTCGCGCTCGCCTCGCCGATGGTGTCGGACAGAGCCTCCATGTCGGGCTTGAGTTGCGTGTCGTAATCGGCCTTGGCGCCGCTCAACGCATCCTTCGCCTGCTGTGCGAGACCCTTGATCTCGTCGCGTTTCGCCTGCGTGTTCGTGCGGCCCGATTCGATATCGGCCGCTGCGGAATTAAGCGAATCGCGCAACTGCTCCTGCAGCGAAATCGAAGCGTTCAGGCGCGCCGTCATGGTATCCACCGCCGATTGCGCCGCGCTCGGCAAAAGGGGCTTAAGCGATTCGAGGTGTTCGATGATATTGCGATAATCGCCGATCTGACCGTCGACCCTCGAAGCGGCCGAAGCCAGTTGCGAAGCCGACGAAGACGCCAAAGACGACGCCGAATCGAATGCGGCATCCACCGAATCGACCACCGCGCCGTAGCTTGCGGCGCTCTGTTCGATAGCCGTCGAAAGCGCCGAAGCCGACGTGCCGATGGCGTCGCCCACGTCGCCTGCGGCCGCCTTGATATCCGACACCGAACCCTTCACGCCGTCGGCCTCGTTTTTCACCTGACCGAGCAAGGCCGCCGAATCATCGACGAGGCTTTGCGCCGAACCCAGCACCGAGGAATACATAGTCAGCACCGAAGAGGCCTTGTCCATGGTGGAACCCACCTCGTCGATATGCACGGCCAGCTCGCCGATCCTTCCGCCCATATCGGAATTCTCGGCGTAGTCGGCAAGCGTGGATGCGATGCCCAGCGCCACTTCCGAAAGCGTCTCCGCAAATACGGTGTTCACCTGGGCCGACACGCCGTCGGCGCCCTGATCGGTCACTTTCGGCGCGATCGCGTTCTTCTTCTCGTTGGTGTAGTAGGTGATCTTGGCGTGTTCGACGTCGTCGGAATAGAACGTCATCATGTCGCGGCTGAAACTCGAAGGAATCACCACCGCCGCGTAATAACGGCCCGATCGGGCGCCGTCGATGGCGTCCTCTTCGTCGGTGATCGTCCATTTCAGCTGGTCGTTGGCGCGCAGTGCCGAAACCACCTGCTCGCCGACGTTTATCTCCAGCGGCACCAGGTCGCTTTTGTATCCTTCGTCGGAATTCGCCACGGCCACCTTGAGGTTGCCCGTGTTGTCGAACACGTTCCAACACGCGATCAGGTTGTACCACGAAAACAGCGACGGAATGGCCACCAAGCCCAACACGATGATCACCGTGATCACGTTATGGCCGAGGCGCTTCAGGTCGCCCGTGAAAAGGCGCCAGATATTTTTCATCGCCGGCTCCTTTCGTCATCGGACATACGTCGGCCGCCCGCATAGGCCGAGGCGCGCACTTGAACATCGCCCCTGCATCCCGCAGGCGCATCGCATGCGCACACGTCATTGCGGCTGGCGTACAGCGAACGCACCTCTTCATCGCTCATGGCCTCCAGGGACACCTGGCGCTCCAGACTGTCGCGCAGATACTCCACGACCACGAGGAAGGCGATGATCGCCACGATCCACACGAGCCATGCCGTGAGCATGACCACCTTCTCGGTCTCGGTGATGGCGAACACGAGCGTCACCACCACGGGCACCAGGATGCCTACGACCACCGCACCCCGCTTGAACTTCGGATACAGCTTCATGAAACGCGCCGCACGGGCGGCGATGGCGCTGCGGTATTCCTCGCGGTCGGAAAGCACGCGGATGAGCTGCGCCATGCGGTAACGGCGCTCGGGCAGCTGCACAGGCTCGCCGTTGATGATGTCGCTTTCCTCGATCTGATGCGCGAACAGATGGTTCAGATTCGCCAAATACGGACGCGCCACCAGACCAGCCGTCAAAAACACCGCCAGGAACAACAGCAGCATGCCGACGCTTTGCAACCACGCGCCGTCATAGAAGCCGCACGTGGTTTCGCGAATGGCGTTGATGCCGTAGGTGAACGGGAATACCGGGTAGACCGTCTGGAAGAAACTCGGCGTCATTTCAATCGGATACAAGCCCGTGGCGCCAGGAATCTGCACGAACACCAAGATCACGCAGATCGCCTTGCCGATGTGTTGAAGCGTGGTAGCAAGCGTGTATTGGACAGCAAGGTATGCCAACGAACAGATCGCCGCGGTCAGGAAGAATGCAGGCACGTTGATCGCCTGTACCCCTATGACCAGGCATCCCGCACAGCACACAATCGATTGCAGAACCACCATGACCGCCAGCAGCATCTCACGGCCCAGGAAACGCTGGCCGATCGTAAGGTTGGGAATGCCCTCGTCGTCCACCTCGTTGCGCATGATCACCAGCAGCATGAACACGCCGATCCACAACGTAAGATTGATGAACAGCGGCGCCATAGCCGAGCCGTACGAATTAAGGGGATAGAGGTTCTCGGTCTGCACCTGGGTGGGCGACTGCATGAATTCGGCCACCTTGGACGCGTCGATCTGCTCGCCGTCGAACAGCGCCGCGAGCGAGCCGGACGAGCCCAGCGCCGCCACGTCGGTCTTGACCGTCTCGAAATCGGCCTGCAAATCGGCCAGCAGCGAATCGGTCTGAGCCAAGGCGTCGGCCGACGAAGAAAGGGTGGTCTTCAGCTGGTCGAGCACGCCGATGCCCTGGTCGACCAGGATCGTCTGATTGGAAACCGCCGAGCCGAAGCCGCTCGTGGCCGCGACGATCCGCGTCAGACCGTCGCTTGCCTGGGGAATGGCAGTGTTGGAAAGCGTGGCACGATAGCCGTCCACGCTGGTCAGCGTCTGCTGAACGGCCGTGTTCACGGAACCCGCCGCGTCGCCCACCGACGATGCGGTTCCCGACACGCCGGCGGAAAGGTCTCGCAGCGCGCCCAGCGTCGCGTTCGCCTCGGCATTGCGCTCCTCGAGCGACGTCACCACGACATCGATGCTGCCGGACGCGGCGCTATCGCCAGGAAGCGCCTGCTGGATTTCGCGCAGCAGGGCGATGATGCGGGCGTTTTCGTCCACCACGGCTTGGGCGCGGCCCACGGCGGCGTCCACGTGGCCCGTCGCGGCGACGATGCCCGACGTGCGACCCGTCGC
>USLD01000142.1 GCA_900555495.1 uncultured Slackia sp.
CGTGCTGCCGCTCCTGCTTCCCGACAAGGACGAGGCGCGTGTCTACGAAACCGACATCCAGGCTTCGATCGAGGTGTTGCGCCTCGTGATCGAGGACCTTGCTGCACGCCAGAATCGTGAGAACCGCCGTGCGACGCAGGTGGTCATGAAGCAGTATAACGACCGCATCGACCGCATCAAACAGGGTACGGGATACGAAGACGACGATTCGTGCTTGCGCATGCAGGCGCTCGAGTGGGAGCAGGAGTTCATTCTCACCGCCCTCGAAGAGGACACGGTGTCCCCGGTGGTCGGCTATCGTCTTCTGCGGCGCGTGCGTCAGGAGATGGATCTCGTGTGCCATGAACGCAATGTGCTATGGCTGATCGGCATCGCGCGAAGCAGGCTCGACCTGGTGGCGCGCTCGGTCAAGCGTGCGTTGCACGATAAGAATCTTTTGAGGACGTCGTCCCAAGAAGAGGCGGAAATGCGCGAATTCCAGGCCAAGGCTTTCGAATACGTGCTTTCCAGGCTTCGCGTGAGGCTGGACGATCCGGCGTATAGGACCGAGCACGTCAGCGCGCTCATGGTCGAGGTGCAGCGCGATCTGCGCCGCGTCAGGCGCGCGGGTCGCGGCGTGGCGGCTGCCGCCCGGGCCGAAGACAAGGCGACGGAGATGCGGCGTTTGGCATGCGCCCTCGAGCTCGACCATATTCAGGATATGTACGAGGCGGGACGCATCAATCGCGGCACCGCGAAGATGATGCGAGAGAACGTGCATCTCATGCAGCTTGACTTGGAAGATAAGATCTAGGGCGGCGTTGCGGCGGGTTTTGGCTGGGAATAGGCCATGCTTGCTATGGAATCGATGCTGCTTCTCCACTAAAGCGGCTGTTTTTGCTATCATGTGCTGTTGCGTGTCCCGAAAGGGGATGCAAGAGTGCGGGCGTGGCGGAATTGGCAGACGCGCCAGATTTAGGTTCTGGTGGGCAACCCCCGTGAAGGTTCAAGTCCTTTCGCCCGCACCATCCGCGCTTACGCGACGGCGTTTGCCATAGGTAACATGTTCGTCTTCGGACGGACTGAGCAAGACTCAGATGGAGGATAGAGTTGAAAACGAAGGAAGAGGTTCTCGAGTCCGGTGCCACCAAGCTCACGGTGACCATCGAGGCTGCCGAGATCGACGCTCGCATCAAGAAGACCTACAAGGATTTCGGTGCTAAGTACCGTTTCCCCGGATTCCGTCCCGGCCATGTGCCGCGCCCTGTCATCGACAGCAACCTGGGCAAAGACGCCGTCCGCTCCACCGTCACCGACGAACTGCTGAACGAGAGCTTCCCCCTGGCCGTCGATGAGAACGACCTGAATATGATCTCCCAGCCGAAGTTCGGCGACGTCGAGGGTCTGGTCGAAGAGGGCAAAGACTTCACGTTCTCCGCGGAGTTCGAGGTCAAGCCCGAGCTCGAACTTTCCGATTATTCCCCCGTGCACATCGAGGTTCCGTTCAAGAAGGCCTCTGAGGCCGAAATCGACGAGCAGATCGAGGCCCTGGGCAACTACTACTACGACTACAAGAACGCTCCCGCCAACACCAAGGTCAAGCAGGAGAACAGCGTCGAGATCACCCTGGTCGTCAAGGACGATAAGGGCGAGGTCATGGAGTCCCTGGGTGCCGAGGACCGTCTCTACGAGCTGGGTCAGGGCCTGTTCCCCGCAGCTTTCGACGAGGCTCTGCTGGGCATGAAGAAGGGCGAGACCAAGAGCATCACCCTCAATGTCGCCGAAAATCCCTGCATGATGACGTCCATCCTCAAGGACAAGACCGAGGAAGTCACCTTCGAGGTCGAAATCAAGGCCGTCAAGAAGAAGATTGCCCCCGAGGTCACTGACGAGTGGGTCAAGGAGACCCTGGGCTTCGCCGACGTCGCCGAGCTGCGCGTCCGCATGGGCGAATCCATCGAGCAGCAGAAGGGCGACATCATTCCCCGCATCATGGAGAACAACGCCCTGTTCGCTCTGCAGGAGCGCCTGATCGGCGAGGTTCCTGCGGTTATGGCCGAAGAGGCCGAGCGCGACCTGCTGCAGAACTTCTTCACTCAGCTGCAGAACCAGGGCGCCACGCTCGACGCCTACCTGAAGGCCCAGGACATCACGGCCGACAAATTCAAGGAAGACGTCAAGCTCCAGGCTGTCGACACCGTTAAGCAGAACCTGGCTCTCGACGCTTGGGCGCGTCATGCCGGCATCGAGGTTTCCGATGAGGAAATCGTCGAGGAGTTCAAGAATAGCGGCGCTCAGGATCCCGACGCTCTCTACGAAGAGTGGAAGGCTCAGGGCCGTCTGCACATCGTCCGCGAGGGCATCATGCGCGGCAAGGCTCTCGAGGCTCTGCTCGCCGAGGCCGACGTCGAAGAGGTCGAGACTCCTGCTGCCGAGGAGAAAGAGGAGAAGCCTGCGAAGAAGGCTTCTGCCAAGAAGGCCTCCAAGAAGGCCGACGCCTCCGATGAAGAGGCTCCCGCCGCCGAATAACGCATAAGGCATCGCCTTCTGCTTCTATGGATGTACGGTAAGCCTGCGGTGCCCTTGGAGCTCGCGTTCGTTATATCGTGCTACATTGACCTTGGCTCGTCACCTTTCCGAAGGAGGCGAGCCAAGGTTGTATTACCGGAAAGGGAACATTATGGATATACGTAACGGCTACACCATCCCTTACGTCATCGAGCAGTCGCCTCGCGGCGAACGCTCTTACGACATCTATTCGCGACTGCTTAACGACCGCATCGTCTTTTTGGGCAGCGCCATCGACGACGACGTTGCGAATATCGTCGTCGCGCAGCTCCTGCATCTCGAGAGCGCCGATCCCGAGAAGGATATCTCGCTTTATATCAATTCTCCCGGAGGCAGCGTTTCCGCCGGCCTCGCGATTTATGACGCCATGCAGTTCATTCGCTGCGACGTTTCCACCGTGTGCATGGGCATGGCCGCTTCGATGGGTTCGGTGCTGACCACCGCCGGCGCTCCCGGCAAGCGTTTCATCACGCCGAATTCCCAGATTATGATCCATCAGCCCATGGGCGGCGCGGAGTCTCGCACCCAGCAGACCGATTTCGAAATCGCCGCCGCCGAGATGCGCAAGTGCCGCGACCGCCTCGAAGGCATCCTGGCGAAGCATACGGGTCAGTCCATCGAGACCATCCACGCCGACTCCGAGCGCGATCACTGGTTGACCGCCGAAGAGGCCAAGGCATACGGCCTGGTCGACGAAATCATCACCTCGCGTTCCGTCGCGAAGAAGGAAGCCTAACCGATGCGAATCAACGACAACGACCCGCAAAACGTCGACCCCAAAGACGCTCGCTGCATTTTCTGCGGCAAATCTGCCGACCAGGTGGGCGGCATGATCCAGAGCCCGGACGGCGTGTGCATCTGCGACGAATGCATTTCGGTCTGCTCCGATGTGCTTTCGCAGGGCGGCTACATGCGTGAAGACGACGGCCGCTCCGAGGAGGGAGTGTCCGAGTCGGATGAGGGCCAGCAGGCCGTTCCGAGCGCCGAACAGGTGCTCGCTTCGCTGCCGACGCCGCATGAGCTCTACGACCGATTGAGCCAGCATGTCGTCGGCCAGGATGCGGCGAAACGCGCTCTTTCCGTGGCTGTCTACAACCATTACAAGCGTATCAGCCTCGGCCAGGAGGCGGGCGAGGGCGACGTCGAACTCGCGAAGAGCAACATCATGCTGCTCGGTCCGACCGGTTCCGGCAAGACGCTGCTCGCCCAGACTTTGGCGCGCACGCTTCAGGTTCCGTTCGCTATCGCCGATGCCACTACGCTGACCGAGGCGGGCTACGTGGGCGAAGACGTCGAGAACATTCTCTTGAAGCTGATCACGGCGGCCGACTTCGATATCGACCGGGCGCAGATCGGCATCATCTACATCGACGAAATCGACAAGATCGCCCGCAAGGCCGAAAACCTCTCCATTACGCGCGACGTGTCGGGCGAGGGTGTGCAACAGGCATTGCTCAAAATCGTCGAGGGCACCGAAGCCGCGGTTCCTCCGCAGGGTGGACGAAAGCATCCTCAGCAGGAGCTTATCCACATCGACACCAAGAACATCCTGTTCATTCTGGGCGGAGCTT
>USLD01000143.1 GCA_900555495.1 uncultured Slackia sp.
TCATCGGCCGCAAGCACCACGAAGCCGCCCCCGACGCCAGTGTAGGCGGCCGTGAACAAGGGGTCGGCGGCAACGTTCACGCCGACATGCTTCATCGTGGAAAGCACGCGTTTGCCTGCGGCCGATGCACCCAGGCCCACTTCGACGGCGACCTTCTCGTTCGGGCACCATTCCGCATAGACATCGGGCATCTTAGAGAAATTCTCCATCGTCTCAGTCGAAGGAGTTCCAGGATATGCGACGCCGATCGCGGTGCCCGCCTCCCAGGCGCCGCGTGCGATCGCCTCGTTTCCAGACATCAGTTCCATAGGGTCACTTCCTATCGCGCATCGTTGAGAAAATCGTCGTTACATGCTCGGCATGGACTGATAGACCAAGCAGAACGTTCCGATCTGAACAACGTCGCCGTCTTTAAGGGCCGCCTCTTTGACGTTGAGATTATTCACCCACAGTCCGTTGAAGGAGTCGGCATCGACGATTTCGTAGCCGCCGGGAATACGCTTGAGCGTGGCATGCATGCGCGATACGGTCATGTCGTTGAGGAAGATATCGCACTGGGGGCTGCGGCCGATGGTGATAGCGTCGGAAGACAGGCGGAATACGTTTCCGACCTGGGGACCCTTCACGATGCTCAGCGTGCATTCCTCCAAGATGGATGCGGGCGCCGTGTTGGCATTGGGCTGCACGGCGATCGGAGAAAAGGCCTGCGTACGGCCGAGAAGCTTGAATCCGCAGGTGGGACAGGCGTCGGCTCCTTCAGGAAGCGGCGCGTTGCAGACGGGGCATACACTTGCCATGGTGTTCCTTTCTCGAACGGAGAACGATTTCTCCGTATGACTTTCAAATGCGGCGGGCGCGCCCTACATATCGGAAATAGCGGACGGATCGTTCCGTTTCCGGTTGATTTTGAAGCCCGCGTACGAAACGATCGAACCAGACGCCGATTTCCTGGAAGAAATCAGGCGCGGCCTGGCTTTCGGCGGCGATCAAGTCGCATTCCGCGATTTTTTCGCCGCCCTGGGTGAACGTCAGATGCCCGAGAACGTCCCCTTCGGAAACGTCGCCTTTCACGTCGACGAACGAAACCTGTTGTTCGATGGGCCCGACGAGGTCGAAGACTTCGACGGAGAGTTCGGGGTCGGACGCTACGGCGGCGATCGTGCAATCGGGCCATTGCGTGTGAGCCACTTTGGCAGCAAGCGGCTGGCGAACGCCTCCTGCCTCGATGTATTCCGTACTGTTAATCAAGCGTTTCTGTACGATATTGCCATACGTCCAGTCGAAAAGCGCTGCCGTATCGGTAAAACGCACGTCGAATTCGGGGCTGCCGAGAACGACGCTGTAGAACTCCCCCTCTTCGCGGGACGCGGCGCCCGCGAAACAGAATCCGGCTGCATCGGTGGTGCCGGTCTTCACGCCGCAGATGCCGTCGTAGACGCCGAGGAGCTCATCGGTGGAAACGAGCTGGAGAAAACGTCGCGCGCCGTCGGCCGAGGCGACTTCGATCGTGGTGTCGCCCGCATCGACGAGGGCTCGAAACGTGTCGTTACGCATAGCGTATGACACCACGAGCCCCACGTCTGCAGCAGTCGAGTGGCTGTCGCTTTCGAACGCCCCGGCATCGAGACCGTGCGGATTGGTGTACACGGTGTCTTCGCAGCCGAGCTCGTGGGCCTTGGCGTTCATGGCGGCCACGAATGCCGCTTGGGGATCGGATCCATCGTATTCGGGAAGAAGGGCGCCGACGGCTTTGGCGATGGCGATGGCGGCATCGTTGCCCGACGGCACCATGAGCGCATACAAGGCCGTTTCGAGGTCCAACGTATCTCCCTCGAGAAGACCTGCCGACGACTCTCCCACTCCTGCCGCCTCGGCATCTACGACCACCTGCGTGTCGAGTGGCGCGTTTTCAAGCGCGACGACGGCGGTCATGACCTTGGTGATAGACGCGATTTTGACCGGTTCGTGGGCGTTGCGCGCGAAATACACGGTACCGTCCTGAGACACGAGCAAGGCGTTGCGTGCTTCGATGTCGGGACATGCCGCGTCGGAAAGGCCTCTATCGGCCACGCTTTGGGAAAGGACCTCGTCTTCTTGCAAGACGATGCCGAAAGCATCTTGAACGGAAACGCAGCACAACGATGCTGCAATCGCGCACGAGACGAAAGCAGCGCCGACGCGTGCGCGCATGCCGAAACGGCAGGGCTGGAAAAAGCCCTGCCGTCCGGCGGATTCGTTCGACAATATCGAAGTCGAGCTATTCATCGAGCTCGTAGACCTCCTCGGCTCTCACGATATCGAAACCTGCTTGCGACAGTGTACTCTCGATAGACGGGTCGCCGACCTTCAAAACGTCGATCGCCGTCTGTTCGCCGCGAGAAAAACAGTAGCCGTATTCGATGTTGCACCCGGCATCCTCGATTGCCTCGAGAAGCGTGGCAAGGCCCCCCGGCACGTTGGGAACGCGCACGGCCAGCACATCCACGACGCGAGCACGGTATCCGCGTTCCTCGAGCATGGCGGCAGCCCGGCGCGGCGTATCGCAGAAAATACGGACGATGCCGAAATCCGACGTGTCGGCTACAAAAAGGTCGTGCATGTTGACATCGGCGTTCGCCATGTCGCGGCACAGCTGCGAAAGACGCCCCTTTTCATTCTGAAGCAAAACGGTGAGCTGTTCGATCATGTGGATTCTCCCTTCCCGGTATCAAAGCATCGCAATGGCTAGTCTTTGTCGCGCAGGTCGAAGACGCGCTTGGCCTTGCCCTCGCTTCGCTCGATCGTCTTAGGCTCGACGATCTTGATGTCCACTGCGATCTGCAGGTTGCTCTTAAGCTCGCTCGCGAGACGGCGGCGCAGGTCTTCGAGGGCGCGAATCTCGTCGAACGGGAAATCGGGCGCCGTCTCGATGCGCAATTCCACGTGATCGAGCTTGCCTTTGGTGGTGAGCACGATCTGATAGTGCGGAACCACCTCGGGGAACGATGTGATAATCTGCTCGATTTGGGATGGGAACACGTTGACGCCGCGGATGATCATCATATCGTCGGTGCGGCCCAGGATGCGGTCGATCTTGCGATGAGTACGACCGCAAGCGCACGGTTCGGAAATGATACGTGTCAGGTCTCGCGTGCGATAGCGGATCAAAGGGCTGCATTCGCGCGTCAGCGTGGT
This sequence comes from uncultured Slackia sp., assembly GCA_900555495.1. Lineage (GTDB taxonomy): Bacteria > Actinomycetota > Coriobacteriia > Coriobacteriales > Eggerthellaceae > Slackia. Next base: position 3,175 of record USLD01000143.1, read on the forward strand.
GATGACCAGTTCGCCGAGCTGTCCGTCAGGCACCGGCTCGAGCGTGTCGGGATCGACGATTTCGACAAGGAACTGGTCTTCGGCTATATGCAGGCCGCACCCCTCGGAGCATTCCATGGCGACGCCCGGGCCCATGATCTCGGAAAGACCGTAGACGTCGCAGTACTGGACGCCCAGTTTGCGACGAATCTCGTCTCGCACATGTTCGGAAGCGGGCTCTGCGCCGAGGATCGCACCCGAAAGATTGAAGTCCTTCGCAGGGTCATAGCCCATTTCGATAGCCGTATCGGCGATGAGCAGAGCGTACGAAGGAGTTGCGCACAGGATATCGACCCCGAAGTCCTTCATGACCTGGATTTGGCGCTTGGTGTTGCCGGTTGAAGTGGGAACAACCGTGCACCCTGCGGTTTCTCCGCCCATATGCGCACCAAGGCCGCCTGTGAACAGGCCGTATCCGTATGATACCTGCATCGTCGAATCGGCGCTGCCGCCGACCATCGCAATTCCGCGGGCGAAGCAATCGCCCCAGTTCTTCAAGTCGTTTTCGGTGTAGCCTACGACAGTCGCCTGGCCCGTGGTGCCAGAGGATGCATGAAGGCGTTTGACTTGCTTGCGATCGACCGCGAACAGGCCGAACGGATAGGCGTTCCGCATATCCTGCTTGACGACGAACGGAAATCGCACGATATCGTCAAGCGATTCGATGCTGTAGGGGTCGAGGCCTGCAGCATCGAATCGCTCTTTATAAAGGGGAACGTTTTCGTACGCATGGACGACGGCCCATCGCAAGCGCTCGAGCTGCAGCTTTTCGAGCTCGGCGCGAGGCATGCATTCGATTTCCTCCTGGTAATACATCGGCGATTCCTTTCTCTTCACGATCACGGAAGACGACTTGTCGCCTTCCGCTTCCATACTCTAG
>USLD01000144.1 GCA_900555495.1 uncultured Slackia sp.
GACGACGAGCAAAGACGACGCGTTCTTCGCGCAGCGCCTATACGCCTCACCGTATTTCGAAAACGACGACGGATACGCTCCGCACGCATCGAGGGCATCGGCGAGCCACAGCGGGTACGGACCGCGCGACTTCACCTCCATGATCGTTTCTTCGGGTCCGATGAGGGGGACCGTCTTCACGCGGGCGCGCGATCCATGCAGGTCGCAATAACCCAAAGATGCATCGAACGTCACGCGCAGCCCCCCTTCGTCGGCGACCCCTATCCCCGATTCGTCGATCGGTCCGTAAGCGGTGCGCACGCATGTCGTGAGCATCGAGGCGCGCAACGGCCCCCATCGGCGCATCAATGCGTCGATTTCATGGGCGACCTGGAGATTCGTCTTCGCGAATGCGCTGAAAGCACCCGGTTCGTCGAGCGGATACGCGATACACGCCGCTTCGTAAGAAGCCCCGCCGAGATACGCGCGGGCCGCGGCATACGACATCGCGATACGCCGCTTGTATACCACGCCGTCGTACTTCTTCTTGATTTCGACGAACACCGGGTCGGCCTCAGAGGGGGTTCCGTAGCTTCGAACGCGCAACTTCTCTTTACAAAGGGGCTTTTCCAGGGAATGCGCGATCATATCGCGCTCATCGGTGTCGAAATAGACGCTTTTCACCAATGCGCTTCCGTAGACATCGGGCGCGAGCCGTCCCCGAAGCGCCGAGAGAACCGCTTTATGCTGTGCGGAGCTCAACCTGTATTTCACTTCTTTACGCTCGAAAACGCCATGATATTCGGCCATGCCGTGTCTCCTTTCGTCTCGCATGCCGCAAAGCGAGGCATGCACGCTTTCGAGACGCATCCTAGAAACGCCCCCTGAAAATCCGCTGAAAGAAGTCGGCCGCTTTCAGGTTCGGTCCATACGGCGACGACAAGGCGAGCAGGGACCTTCCGCGGGCTTCGATGAAAACGTTCAGGCGCATCGGAGCTTTTTCAGGTGTTTTTCAGCTTGGTCATTACAATGTCGGTATGCGATGCGTGGCAGGATGCATCGATCGAAAGGAAGGAACTCCATGCGAATACTCATCGTTGAAGACGACATCAGGCTCGCGCAGGCGCTCGAACGCATCTTTCAGGAAAACGGATACATCGTCGACACGGTGCACGACGGGATATCGGGGCGCGACTGGGCTATCGTCGGACCGTACGATGCGATTGTTTGCGACGTGATGCTTCCGGGCCTGGACGGGTTCGAAGCGGTCCGCGCCATCCGCCAGGCAGGCGTGAACACGCCCATCCTCATGCTTACGGCTAAAAGCTCGGTATCCGACAAAATCGCAGGACTCGACCACGGGACCGACGATTACATGACCAAGCCGTTCTCCCCCGGCGAGCTGATGGCCCACCTGCGTGCACTCACGCGCCGCAAAGGAACGATGATATTCGAAAGCATCGATGTCGGCGACCTGTCCCTGAAACTTGAAAGCCACGACCTCGCATGCAACGGGAAAAGCATCCATCTAAGCAAACGTGAATTCTCGTTAGCCAAGATCCTCTTCGCGAACAAAGGCGGAATCGTATCCAAGGAAACGCTTATCGACAAAGTATGGGGAACCGAATCGAACGCAGACGACAACAACGTCGAAGCCTACATTTCGTTTCTGCGCAAAAAGCTGCGTTTCCTCGAATCGTCGACGAATATAGAAACCATCCGAAAGGTGGGGTACCGCCTTACCTCCCCCGCCCGAGAATGCGATAAAGAGGCTTGATCCGCCGCCGATCGAACGGCAACGACAGGCACTCGCCCGAAGGAGGCATACGCTCAAACGACTCCGCGCCAAATTCATCGCGCTGAATATGGCGAGCGTTTCTCTCGTGATCGGCATCGCCCTATGCGGCGTCTGCATCCTCGAGCACCAACGCTCCTACGACAACGGCCAAGCGGCGCTTGGCGGCGCGATCAAACAGGCCATCGAAATGAGCAGCGGGCAGAACGGGCACGCCGAAGCGCCTGCAGGAGATTCCCCTGCCGATCCGACGAACGACAATGCGTCGCACGAAGGGATGTTGCCGAAAATAGGAAGCGGCGAACGCCCCTACACCGTGCCGGCCGTCGTGTACCGACTCGATAGGTCAGGAGAATTCTCCGTCGTCTCCCCTGACTCGACCGCCGTCGCAGCCGACCAAGACGCAATGGATGCCGCCCTCGACGAGCTGAAGAACAAGCCCGACGGCTTGTCGATCATGCCCCGATACGGCCTTGCTGCGATGAAGCGAACTTCTGGCGACGGCATCTATTTCTCCTTCGTCGACGCAGCGGTGTTCGACACGTGGAAATCGCTCGCTTTCAGGCTTGCCTTCGCAGGGCTCGGCATTCTCGGCGTCCTTCTTATTCTCAACCTGTTCTTCGCTCGATGGGCCCTTCGCCCCGTCGAGCAGGCATGGGCGGCCCAGCGTCGATTCATAGCAGACGCTTCGCATGAGCTCAAGACGCCATTGACCGTCATTCTGGCAAACGCATCCATCCCGGCAAAACATCCCGAGAAAACGCTCGAAGAGCAGATGCAATGGGTGGAAGGAACCCAGGAAGAGGCGCTTCGCATGCAGGAGCTTGTCGCCGACATGCTTTCGCTCGCTCAAGCGGAATCCGCGGAATCCTTCGAGCGTTCGCGAGTCGACATGAGCGCCCTCGTATCGAAGGAGATCTTGCAGTTCGAGTCGGTTGCATTCGAAAGGCGCGTGACGATAGCCGATGAGACCGACGAGGGGATCTTCGTCGAAGGCGATACACGCAAGCTCGAAAAGCTCGTCGGCACGCTGGTCGACAACGCGTGCAAATACGCGCAGGAAGACAGCATCGTTACCGTGCAGTTGGCAACCGAGGGACGCAAAGCCGTTCTCGCCGTGCGCAACATGGGAAACCCCATCCCTGTCGAAGACATCGACCACGTCTTCGACAGATTCTATCGCGCCGATGCGGCGCGCACGCGAGACGATTCGAAAAGCTTCGGGCTCGGATTGGCCATCGCACGCGAAATAGCGGAATCCCATGGAGGCACCATCAAGGTGCGCAGCTCCGATGCCGACGGCACGACGTTCTCCGTCACGCTTCCGATCGCAAAATAAACGAACCGTTATGCGATGCGCCTGGATAAGGCGCATCGTTTTCCATGAAATGCGACGAGGGAGCGCCCATATCATGCCATCCTATTAAAGAGGCTGAAAATGCCTCCTACCCAGCGCCGTGGGCACATAAAGAAACGCATGCAGCCGAGTCTATGGCCTGAAAAAACGGTCCGCCTCATATGAGACGGACCGTTTCATCTACGAGATATGTTCTACAAGAAGCGGACTACTTCTCTTCCAGCGCGGCCTGGGCAGCGGCAAGGCGGGCCAGCGGCACGCGATACGGGCTGCAGGACACGTAGTCGAGACCGATCTTATGGAAGGTCTTGACGGAATCGGGATCGCCGCCGTGCTCGCCGCACACGCCGCACACGAGGTCGGGATTGCCCTCGTGACCCAGCTCGACGCCCATCTTGACGAGCTTCGCGACGCCCGGGTCGATGGTGGCGAAGGGATTGTACGGCAGCAGCTTCTCGGCCAGGTACTGCGGCACGAACTCGGCCTCCACGTCGTCGCGGCTGAAGCCGAACGTGGTCTGGGTGAGGTCGTTGGTGCCGAAGCTGAAGAAGTCGGCCTGGGTGGCGATTTCGTCAGCGGTGACGGCAGCGCGCGGAAGCTCGATCATGGTGCCCACGGGGATGTCCAACTCGACGCCGGCCTCGGCAGCGACCTCGGCGATGGTGTCGACGGCGACCTTGCGCAGCTTCTCGAGCTCCTTGACGGTGGAGACCAACGGAATCATGACCTCGGGCTTGGGGTCGAGGCCCTCCTTCTTCAGCTGGGCCGCAGCCGTGGCGATGGCACGCACCTGCATGACCGGAAGAATCGGGTACACGATGCCCAGGCGGCAGCCGCGCAGACCGAGCATGGGGTTGGCCTCGCTCATGCCGTCGATCTGCTCCATGAGCTTGCGCTTCGCGGCGATGACCTCGGTGTCGCCGCCGGCAGCCTCGAGCTTGGCGATCTC
>USLD01000145.1 GCA_900555495.1 uncultured Slackia sp.
AACCGGGGCGATCATGCAGATGGGGGCGGCGGTGGCGTCGATGATGAAGGCCAGCTTGGCGCGCGAGACGTTCTTGCTATCGGTGAGCGGGCGCATGACGGAACCCACGGTGAGGCAGTTGAAATAGTCGTCGACGAAAATCAGGCAGCCGAGAACGAAAGAGGCGATCTGAACGCCGATGCGCGATTTCACATGGGTGCCGGCCCAGCGGCCGAATGCCGCGGCGCCGCCTGCGCTGTTGACGAGCGCGACGAGCATGCCTAGCACGACGAGGAAGATGAAGATGCCGGCGTTATCGGCGACGGCGGGCACGATGCCTTCGCCGACGATGGTGTCGAGCGTAGTCACGGGGTTGAAGACCGCGACAAGCAAGCCGCCGACGACGATGCCGACGAACAGGGAGACATACACCTCTTTGGTGACGAGCGCCAAGACGATGGCGATGAGCGCCGGAGCGAGAGCCCAGGCTGAGTTGACGAATTCCACGTCCCTTCCTTTCTGCGTCAAGCTTTGGGACATGGTTGGGCGTCAAAGGGGGCGCATAGGGCAAGCCCCTGGATTTGGCTCTCGACCATGGCAGCTCTCCGCATAATGCGACAGTGCGCAGCGTATTCCGCTACGCCCCAGGATCGAACGACGGGGCATCGCTCGTCCTTCGGCGCCGTTCCCTTTCGCCCCGCGCCGCCCCGGCGCTGGGAGGGGCTACTGATGAAAGGCGCGCCTCTACCAACGCGCGCTATAGTACCGGATTTTTCGCGCACGTGTCCGAAACCGGCGCGATTCGAGGGCGTTCTTTTCGATTTTTCGAGGTCGAAGGCGTTTTTTGCAGGCAGGCGGCGCTATGCGGACGAAGTCAGGCTTCGGGGTCGTAGCGCCAGATCGAGAAATGCTGCGGATGGTCGTAGACATGGAACGATCGTCCCGAGGCGGTGCGGTACGAATGGAATTCGCCTTCGCGCACGAGGCTCCAGCCCGTGCGTCCTATATATGAGTATGTCTCGCCGTTGTCGGACATGTGGACCACGGTCATCTCCCGCGCGGCGTCCTGCTCGATCTTCATGATGAACCGCTCGAGGAGGTTCGTGTCGAAGGGGTTGAAAAGATAGAGGTGGCTGTAGGGGGCAAGCGGAATCTCCAGCGCGTTTCCTTCGATGACGTCGACGCCTTCGAAGGAAGAGGTCCACGATGCGGCGAACGCGGCGATTTCGGGGTCGAGTTCGATGCCCGTCGCGCGGCCGGGCAGATGCGCCTCCAAGAAGTAGGCAAGCACGCGGCCCGTGCCGCATCCGACATCGAGAAGATGCGAATCCTCTTCGAAGCGCAGGCCCTCGAAGAGGTCTTCCAGGATGAAATACGGGGTGGGCGTCGGGTCATGGGCGCCGAGCTTGGCGAATCGGGTTTTTCCAGGCTCGGCGAGCGAACGCCCGCATTGCGCGATATCGCGTTGCTCGTCGGCGGCCATCAGACGGTCTTTGTTCGCTACGTCGAGGCGCCTCGACGTAGCGCCGTGCTTCGTTGCGGCCATGGGGTTCCTCCGTTCATGCGGGGCGGCGGGGTCGTGCGGAATCGCGAAGGGCGCGCGGTTCGGATACCGCGCGCCCTTCGGCTGTTCGGTCGGTTCGGTTCGGCGGCACGTCCGTTTTCGGACGGTATTATCGCGCGCTTTTCTCGCCGCTGCGGTTTTCTTTTTCGAGCAGCGTGCGGGCGTGCGCGATGGCGTCGTCGATGTTGGCGCGGAAGTTGTCCCTGCCGACCAGGTCGACGAAGCCTGCGCGCTCCATGGTCTTCATGGGCTGGTCGTTGACGTGCGAGAAGATGAGGCTCACGCCGTTTTCGTGGCAGTACGCGTGCAGGTCTTCGAGCGCGTTCATGCCGGTGGAGTCGAGCGAGGGCACGCCGCGCATGCGGATGATCAGGTACTTCGTGAACTCCTTCACCGAGATGTCGGCGATGCGGTCGGCCATGCCGAAGAACATGGGACCGTTGATTTCATACACGCGCACGCTCTTGGGCAGTTCGCGCAGGTGCGTGACCTCGGAGTTCTCATCGCAATAGTAACGCCAGCCTCGCACCTCGGTTTCGTCGCCGACCATCTTCATGAACAGCACTACGGTGATGAGCATGCCGACGGCGATCGCGGATACCAGGTCGAACACGACGGTCAGCGCGAAGGTGACGAGCAGCGTCGCCACCGCGCCGCGCGAAGCGGTCTTGCACAGATGTGCGAAGTTGCGCCAGCCCGACATGTTATAGGCCACGTGCAGCAGGATGGCCGCGATGGTGGGCATGGGGATGAGCGCCGCGTAGGGCATGAAGAACGCCAGCACGGCCAGCAGCACCACGGCGTGCGTCATGGCGGCGATCGGCGTGCGGCCGCCGTTTTTGACGTTGGCGGCGGTGCGGGCGATGGCGCCCGTGGCGGGGATGCCGCCGAAGAGCACCGATGCGATATTGCCGCCGCCCTGGGCGACGAGCTCCATGTTGCAGCGGTGGTGCGAGCTGATCATGGAGTCGGCCACCACGCAGGAGAGCAGCGATTCGATGGCGGCCAGGATGGCGATGGTGATGCCGTTCGCCAGCTGATTGCGGAACAGTTCGATGTCGAGCTGCGGAATATGGAGCTGGGGCATGCCGCCGTTGATGGTGTACAGGTCTCCGATGGTGTTCACATTCATGCCGAAGATGCTCACCATGGCGACGCCCGCGATGAGCGCGATGAGCGAGCTGGGGATGCGGTCGTTGACGCGCGGCCAGGCGAACAGGATGAACAGGCATACCGCGCCTACCAGGAAGGCCTCCCAGTTCACTGTGGAGATATTGGAGACGACCGCCTGCAGCTTGTCCATGGTCTCGACCGTGGGGGTGCCTTCGGGGAAGGTGAGGCCCAGGAAGTCTTTCGCCTGTCCGATCACGAGCGTGGCGGCGATGCCCGCGGTGAAGCCCGTGGTGATGGTGTAGGGCACGAAGCGGATGATGGTGCCCAGCTTCAGCAAGCCCATCAGGATGAGCAGGCCGCCTGCGATGATGGTGGCGGCGATCAGGCCGTCGATGCCGTCGGTTGCCACGATGCCTGCCACGATGGCGGCGAATGCGGCGGTGGGGCCGGATACCTGCACGCGGCTTCCGCCGAACAGCGCGATGAAGAAGCCTGCCACGATCGCGGTGTAAAGGCCCTGTTCGGGGCCGACACCCGATGCGATGCCCAGCGCGATGGAGAGAGGAAGGGCCACCACGGCAACCATGATGCCGGATACGATATCGCGGGGGATTTGGCGCTTCAGTTCCTCTTTCGGCGTGTGTTTGATGACGCTGAAAAGAATAGGCTTGATCTTGTCGCGCTGTTGCATGGGGCTCCTGTCTGCTTCGGCACGCGAAGACGAAGCCCCAGGCCGCGCTCGCGCGGCAGGGAGACGTCCTGCGTATTCGGTTGGATGTGTATTGCGAGACGATGATCGTTCGAGGATCGAGACGCGAAGTTCACCAGTATACGCTTCATGTGGGCATATGGCGTGCCGATATTCGAGGCTTCATGATGATGGCACGAGAAGGCACGTCGTACGCGGCGTATGCGGGAGGCGTGCGTTTGACTTCGATGCTATGAGGGATATAATGAAACGTCCGATGCGCGTGCGCATCGAGGGTATCTTGAAAACCCAGACCGGTGGAGACATTCGCCATGAAGCCCGCGGTTCGGCAAGGCCGACGCGCGCGTACGGGGGCGACTGGTTTCGACATGGTACGTTTGAACTGAGGAGCAGGTCGTGGTCTCCTCGCCACGTTAAACAGGGGTACCGTCAAGTTAATTGGCAAATCTAACACTCAGAGCGCTCCGGCGCTCGCCATGGCTGCTTAATTAACGCGGCCCGTCAACCCCGGGATGTTCCCGACTCGGGTGCGACGTCATTTTAGGGAACTGCGACAAGGCACGTAGTCTGTATGGCCTTGGCTAAGATCGAACGGGCTAGAATCGCCTACGCGTGTCCGCGAGCCGCAGCGAT
>USLD01000146.1 GCA_900555495.1 uncultured Slackia sp.
ATCCGCCGCGCGCGGGCCTTGCGGCCGAAATCATCTGCAGTATCGCCGAAGCCAACCCGCGCCGCGTGGCCTACGTGAGCTGCAATCCGTCCACCTGGGCGCGCGACGTCGCACGTTTGGAAGACGTAGGGTACGCCCTGCTGCGCGCCACGCCCGTCGACATGTTCCCGCAGACCTATCACACCGAAGTGGTGTCGATTTTCGAACGCAAGGCCTAGGCTGCGTACGCCCGGACGCAAGGGAGGCCCTCCCGGCCGGGCGTATCCGGAAACCGCATGCTCGAAGCGGCGGAAGGGTATACTGGTGGCGCGCGGAGGGATCGACCGCGCGCCGGCGGCCGCGCACGTTCGGCCGCCTCAGTCCGACCGCAAAGGAGGGCATCATGGCTCTTGAGAAAATCCTCGTCGCCTACGACGGCAGCGAAGCCGCATCCGCCGCACTTGATTTGGCCGCCGACATCGGAGCGGGCAACGACGAAATAGGCATCGACATCGTCAACGTGGTCGCCATCCCGCTGCTCAGCGACGAGCAGCTTGTCAGCTTCGCTTCGGTGCTCGAGCTGATGGAACGCGACGCCGAGGTCCTGCTCTCCGACGCCGTGGCGCGCCTCGACGAGCGCGATATCGACAACGACGTCGAAACCTACATCCTCAACGGCACCGACACCGCCACAGAGATCGCCAAGCTCGCCGAGCAGGACGGCTACGACATCGTCATCATCGGCAGCCGCGGACTCGGCGGCATCAAGGGCTACCTGGGTAGCGTCGGCCACAAACTGCTGAGCATCTGCAGCAAACCTGTTCTCATCGCCAAATAGCACGGTGAAAGCGGATTTGATAAAATTGCATCTTGTGCGATGATTTGAAGAGTAGTAACATAAACAAACGCACTAACGCGGGTGTAGTTCAATGGTAGAACCTGAGCCTTCCAAGCTCATGACGCGGGTTCGATTCCCGTCACCCGCTCCATTAAAACCCCAGGCCAGGTCCTTATTGACCTGGCCTTTTGCTTTCAATGCTCAATCCGATGCTATATGAATGCTAAATCGTGCGCCAAAGGGTGCGCCAAATGTGCGCCAAACTCGTCGAAAACTTCTCGCAGAACTCGCACGCACAACCCCTTCTACGGCATCGAGACCGCTCGATATGCAAGACCCTTGAGTGCATCCCGATTCCCGCAGAGCCGATCCTGCATCGAACTGGAACGCAACGACGCCTCGGCTCGCTCTTCTTTGGAAAATATCCTCGCGTCAGGTCATTTTTTTCCAGCTTTACCACGCATGAACCTGACGAAAGTGCCATCGAAGACACTTTAAGCAACATTTCTAGCTCATTCGTGTCTTATCTTCAGCAAAACACCGACTGGCGACCTCTCGATACGCGCTTTCGTGGCAAAACCTCGTTTTTTCAACCTCGAAGCCGCTATTTTTCCAAATCGACGCGAAACCGGGCGAAAGCAAAGCGCGCCTATGACGCAAAAAAGCCGGCGAGCTATGTCGCCGGCTTCTCCATGCAACGTTATTTCAGATAGCGCTTCAGATCGAGTCCGCCCATGATGTCATCCATGGCCTCTTTAAGCTCTTTGGCGGCAAGCGCACCTTCACGGGCAAGCTCGACGCTGCCCTTCGCCATGTCTTTCATCTCGCCCTGGGTCATGCCCATCATGACAACCTTGTCGTCGGGATCGGGCTCTTCCTCGGCAGGACACCAGTCGTAGTGCTCGCACGATTCGCACTCGCCGTCGCAGCCCGCCTCGTAGAATTCCTCGGCCGCGGCCTTGGCGGCCTTCTCTTCTTCGGTCAGCTCGCGCTCGGGCTCTTCTTCGACCTCTTCGACGTCCTCGGCGGTCTCTTCGACCTGGTCTTCGACCTGCTCTTCTTCGTCCTCGAAATCATCGGGGCACCAGTCGTAATACGGGCAGGTCTCGCACTCCCCTTCGCACTGCTCTTCGTAGTAGCGCTCCCATTCGGCGCGCATAGTCGCGTCGTCTTTGGGCTCGAATTTCTCCTTCAGGCGCTGGTATTCCTCGTACTCGCGACGCTCTTTGGTTTTTTTTGCAGAAGCCCTGCGTCCACGTTTTTTCGACGACTTGCCATCATCGAGATCGAGGTCGCCGAACACGGCTTCCTTGGCGACGTTTTTGGCGACACGGCCCGCGGTTCGCGTGGCCTTTCTGAACAGACCCATCGGTCGAAACCCCCTTGACTATCGCAGACGCGCCTTCAGCGCCCGCTCGATTTCGCGTTTGGAATCGCGCTCCGCCATGGAGGCGCGCTTATCATAGAGCTTTTTACCGCGCGCGACGGCCAGTTCGAGCTTGACCAGGCCGTTCGTAGCGAAGTAAATATTGAGCGGAACGAGCGCCATACCCTTCTCGCGCGTTTTCTCCTCGAGATAGCGGATCTGGTTGCGATGCAGCAGCAGCTTACGCTTGCGATCCGGGTCCGGATTGGCGATGTTGCCATGCGAATACGGGGCGATGTGAAGCCCATGCAGCCACACCTCGCCGTGACGGATCAAGGCGAAGCAATCCGTCAGCTGGCAGTTATTCTCGCGCAGCGAGCAGACCTCCGTACCCGACAAAACCATGCCTGCCTCGAACGTCTCGAGCACCTCGTACTCATGCAACGCCTTGCGATTCTTCGCTATCTGCTTCTTTTCTTTCGCCACCTGTTTCGAAAACCTTCCATTCGTCCGCCGTGCGGCGCCCCTGCGCCGCGGCATCGCTTCAGTATATCCGTTCGTTTCGCGCAAGTACACCGAGGCCCGTCAGCCGGCCTATCGCTCCACCAGCTTGAAATCGGCCCGGCGCTCGTAGGGATAGACGGCGTTGATTCGCACGCGCACCCGCATGCCGAGGCGATATACCGCCAACGTGTCCGATCCCGTGAGCATACGGCGCACCGGGTCGAGCGCGAAATACTCCTCGCGGCCGCCCAAGGAGACAAACCCTTCGGCGGTGTTTTCGAGGCGCACGAAAAAGCCCGATGCGGTCACGCCCGAGATGATGCCCTCGGCGATCCGCCCGACCTGCTGCTGCAGCAGCTCGTAGAGCTTGAGCTCCTGCGATTCGCGCGCCGCCTCTTCCGCCGTGCGCTCCGCAGCCGACGAATGCTCGGCGATCGCGGCCATGGCGTGTTCTTCGGCAGTGGTCTCCTGGCTGCGGCCGAAGAGGGCCGTTTTCACCATGCGATGGACCATGAGGTCGGGATAACGCCTGATCGGACTCGTGAAATGCGAGTATGCGTCGCTCGCCAGGCCGAAGTGGCGCTCGCAGACGTCGCGATACGTCGCGCGCTTCATGCTGCGCACGAGCAGCGACGAGACGAGGAATTCCTCCCTGCGGCCGCGCGCGTAGGCAAGCACGCGCTGGATGGCGCGCGGGTCGGCCGACGAAAACGCGTCGAGCGAGACGTGGCCGTCGTAGCCGAATTCCTGCAGAATCGGTTTGAGCTGCGCCATGTCGCTTTTCGTCGGCGCCTCGTGCACGCGATAGATATTGGCCACCTTGGCGTCGCGCAGAAAACGCGCCACCGCCTCATTGGCGGCGATCATGGCTTCTTCCACCAGCGCGGTGGCATCGGTCTTGGTACGCAAGTCGACGCTCACGGGCCTTCCCAACACGTCGAGGCGCACCTTGGCCTCGACGCTTTCGAAATCCATGCCGCCACGCGCGATGCGGGCCGCATGGAGGCGTCGCGCCGTCTCATCCAACGCTCCGATGCAGGCCGCGATATCGGTCGCAAGCACATCGGAAGACACGCCCGCCGCCTTGGCAGCCGAGGATTCATCTCCGCGACGCAGCGCATCGATGCATTCCTGCGCCTGGCCATAAGTCAAGCGGGCGCTCGATTCGATCACGGACGGATAGATGTCGGCGCGCAGCACCTCGCCCGAAGCCGAAACCTTCATATCGACGCTCATCGTGCGGCGCAGCTCG
>USLD01000147.1 GCA_900555495.1 uncultured Slackia sp.
CAAGCGTCGCCCCTTGCGTGAACCGAACGGTTTTCGCATTACGAAAACGGGATACGGCGATCGCAAGCATCGGAAATATAATGCATGAAGCCCGCGCTCGAGCAAAAGCATGCGAAGCGCCGCGGCCGAACGGACGAATCCCGGGCACGCGCCCCTTTTCCCAGAAAAAACGACGCGCCCCGCTTCATGCGAGAAAGATGAGGACCATGATAGATATCGAAGAATGGAGCGAAGCGCTCCTGGAAAAACTTCGGGCGCACTTCGGCGAGCATCTCGTGTTCGCGGGAATGCAAGGGAGCCGTGCACGAGGCGAAGCCCGAGACGGAAGCGATATCGATTTCGTCGCGGTCTTCGATACGCTCGACACGAATACGATCAAACGATATCGCGAAATCATGGCGACGATGGAGCGAAGCGACCTCGCATGCGGCTTCGTCGGCAGCCGATCAGCCCTTGCCGCATGGCCGCGTCACGAATTGGTCCAGTTCGTCAATGACACGAAAGCATTGCACGGAACGCTTCTGGACATCGTCGAGGCGCCGACGGAAAACGAAGCGCGACAGGCCGCTGCGATCGGGGCAGCAAGCCTCTATCATGCTGCCTGCCATCTTTGCGCATTCGACTCGATGCAAAACCCCGATTCGAGCTACGATGCGGCAAAAGAGCTTTTCAAGAATGCAGCCTTCGCCATGCAGGCCCATTGCTTCGCACAGGGCTCGGATTATCCGCGTTCTCGCGCCGAACTCGAACGAACCCTCGAAAACCGCGGCTGGAGCGAAGAAGCGGGCATCCTCCGCATCGGTCGCGACGAAAAAGCCCTTCGAGCGCATTCCATCGACGAGCTCTGCGGCATGGTCATCGCATGGTCGGAGCGCATCATGACGACATATGCGGAAAACTCCCAGCCGCTTGCCATACGCGAAGAACGCGAGACCGACCACGAGCAAGTCGAGAAACTGGTCCGCCAAGCCTTCCACAACCATTACGTTCCCGGATGTTTCGAACACTACCTCGTTCGACTCATGCGTTCCCACGAAGACTTCCTTCCCGAACTCGACCTCGTCGCAGAAAAAGACGGCGCGATCGTCGGAAGCATCATGTACACGAAAGCGACGCTGACCGACGAATCGGGAGAAGTCAAAGACATCCTCTCCTTCGGACCGATCGCAGTACACCCGCATCACCAACGAAAAGGATACGGCAAGGCGCTGATGGAGCGGTCATTCGAGCGAGCGCGCGAGCTCGGATACGACACGATCGTCATCTTGGGAAACCCCGCGAATTACGTCGGCAGCGGATTCGTCAGTTGCAAGAAGCACAACGTGCACATGGAAGACGGGAGCTTTCCTGCGGCGCTGCTGGTCAAAGAGCTCGTCGAAGGCGCGCTGGAAACGAGGGACTGGACTTACCGATACAGCCCCGTCATGGACATCGACGAAATCGAGGCTCAGCGCTTCGACGACATGCTCGACCCCCTCGAGAAAAAATGGCAGCCGAGCCAGGAGGAGTTCTTCATCCTAGGAAACGCCTCCCTGTAAACGAAAATCGGCTGCAGGCGCGATCGCCCGCAGCCGATTCCCAGGCCTACGCCATGGCGTTGCAGAACCAGCCCGTGATGCTCGTGGGATGCGTGATGGCGGTACCGACGACCACGGCGAACGCACCCGCCTCGAGCGCCTCGCGCGCCTGCGCGGGCGTATGGACGCGGCCCTCGCAGAACACGGGGATATCGCCTGCGACCTCGACGGCCTCGCGCACGAAGTCGAGGTCGGGACCCTCGGTCTTCTCGCGGCCGGGAGCATAGCCCGCCATCGTGGTGGAGACGATGTCGACGCCCGCGGCGACCGCGCGGCGCACGTCGTCCATGCAGGCGCAGTCGGCCATGATCAACGTTTCGCCGCGCACGGCTTCGACGGTGTCTTCGAACGTGGTGCCATCGGGACGCAGACGGCCCGTCGCATCGATCGCCACGATATCGGAGCCGGCGGAAATGCAGGCGCGCGCATGACGGACGGACGGCGTGATATAAACGCCTTCGTGGCCCTCTTTCCACAAACCGATGACGGGGATCTCGACGCGGCCCTTGATGGCGGCGATGTCGGAAAGGCCCTGACAACGAATGGCTGCGGCGCCGCCCAGCTCGGCCGCGCGGGCGATTTGGGCCATGGTCTCGGGATGGCGCATGGGCTCGCCCATGTACGCCTGGCAGCTCACGATAAGCTTGCCTTTCAACTGTTCGATAATGGGATCCATCTCTATCCTTCCAAAGAATCCAGCAGGTTTTCGGCCGCGCCGACCAGGGGCGCGGCATCGCCGAGCGATGCATCGAGCACGGGAAGATCGGCAAGCACGTCGGGAGCATGCTCGACATAGGCGGCATGCAGCGCGTCGCGCCAAATAGGACCGGCCTTGACGACCGAGCCCGATACCACGGCCATTTCAGGATCGAGCATGTTCGCCCAACCCGCGAGCGCGATTCCGAGCGCACGGCCGGCGTTTCGAATGGCCTCGCGCGCAGCAGGCTCGCCCTCGTTCGCGCGGGCGGAGATTTCGGCGCCGCTCAGACGCTGGCCCGTGGCGGCTTCGTAGCGAGCCTCGATACCGCTTCCCGACGCTACGGATTCGAGGTTGCCGTCGCCCGCGCGCAACGTATTCGGCGTCGCGCCGATTTCACCTGCAAAGCCGTGCGCGCCGCGCAGGATACGGCCGCCGGCGATGATGCCGCCGCCGAGGCCCGTTCCCGGCGCCATCACGATACAAGTCTGAGCACCGCGTGCGGCTCCCCAGCGAGCCTCGCCCAAAGCATGGGATTGCACGTCGCCCAATACGGCCGCGGGCATGTGGAATTCGGCCTTCAGGCGGGCGGCCACGGGACGGCCCGTCCATCCGGGCATGATCTCGTTCGCATAAGCGATCGAGCCGTCACGGGCGTCCACACGACCCGCCGTGCCCACGCCGATGCCGACAAGGGACGCCTCGTCGGCCAAGGAAGCCTTCACGTCGGCCACGATATCGACGATGCGGTCGAGCACCGCCTCGCCGCCTTCCTGAGCGCACGTGGCGACGCTGCGCTTGCCCTCCACGACAGGCTGCTCGCCTTCGCGCTCGTAACGCACGGCCGCGCAGGCGATCTTCGTGCCGCCGACGTCGACGGCGATCACGGTGAACGGGTATTTCATCGTTTCCTCCGAATGACGATCGAAACGCGATCGAGGATCGCGCAGCCGCCAGGCGCCGAGCGCGCCGAACGGCATGCCTATCCTTTCGACACGCGCCCAAACAAAAAGCGCCGCCCGCAAGGACGGCGCGATGATGCAACGGCTTAGAGCATGCCCGCACGATCGAGCACGGCGCGGATGGCCTCGATGTCCTCGCCTTCGAGCTTCTGGACGGGCTCGCGCATCTGGTTCGTGTTGAACACGCCCATCTGCCACAGAGCGGTCTTGAACGCACCGACGCCGGCACCGAAGCCGACGGTCGCCTTGACCACGCGGGTCACGAACATCAGGCGTGCAAGGTAGTCCTGGATCTCGCGAACCTTGTCCCAGTCGCCCGCCTGAGCGGCGCGCCACTGCTCGACATAGCTGTGGGGATCGATGTTGGCAAGGCCCGGAACGGAGCCGTCGGCACCGGACATGTACGCGCCGTCGACGACGACCTCATGGCCGGTGAACACCTGCAGCGGGTGGCCGGCGTCTTCGTTCTCGAGGCAGAGCCAACGGAACGCGACGTCGTCGCCCGAGGAGTCCTTGACGCCCTGGATGACGCCATCGGTGCCCAGACGAACGAGCATCGTGGGATCGAGCTTGGTGTGGACGCAAGCAGGCAGGTCATACGCGAACAGAGGAAGGTCGGTGTGCTCGCGGATGGCGCGGAAGTGACGCTCGGTCTCCTTCGGGCCGCCGAGGGCGTAGAAGGGCGCGGTTGCGACCAG
>USLD01000148.1 GCA_900555495.1 uncultured Slackia sp.
CTCCGGGCGAGCCCGCGTTCGTCAAGGTGGGCGACGAAGTGGCCGCCGGCGAAACGCTGTGCATCGTCGAGGCCATGAAGCTCATGAACGAAATCGCCGCGCCCCAGATGGGCACGGTGCGCGAGGTCTGCCTGGACGACGCCACCGCCGTCGAGTTCGGCACCCCGCTGTTCTACATCGAGCCGCACGGCGCAGCCGATGCGGGCGAGGGGGAATAAGGCGTGTTTAGCAAGATTCTCGTCGCCAATCGCGGAGAGGTGGCGCTGCGTATCATGCGCGCCGCCCGCGAGCTTGGCGTGAAAACGGTCGCGGTGTATTCCACGGCCGACAAAGACACCCTGCCCGTGGCCTATGCCGACGAGGCCGTGTGCATCGGTCCCGCCCCTGCGGGCAAGTCGTACCTGGTGATGTCCAACATCATCGCCGCTGCGGTCACCACGGGCTGCGAAGCCGTGCATCCCGGCTATGGCTTTTTGGCCGAGAACGCCGATTTCGCGCGC
This sequence comes from uncultured Slackia sp., assembly GCA_900555495.1. Lineage (GTDB taxonomy): Bacteria > Actinomycetota > Coriobacteriia > Coriobacteriales > Eggerthellaceae > Slackia. Next base: position 501 of record USLD01000148.1, read on the forward strand.
GCTTGCGCCGATAACGGCCTCGTGTTCATCGGCCCCGCTCCCGAGTGCATCGAGCGCATGGGCAACAAGGCCGCCGCGCGCGAGACCATGACGGCCTGCGGCGTTCCCACGGTTCCCGGCTCCGACGGCGTGGTCGAGCGCGTCGAAGACGCCCGCGCCTTCGCCGACGAGGTGGGCTATCCCGTGCTGATCAAGGCGTCCGCCGGCGGCGGCGGCAAGGGCATGCGCGAAGTGCATGATCCTGCCGACCTGGAAAGCGCCTATACGGCCGCCAAGGCCGAGGCCGCCGCGGCATTCGGCAACGACGACGTGTACCTGGAGAAGCTCGTGCTTCGCCCGCGTCACATCGAAATCCAGGTTCTGGCCGACGATTTCGGCAATCACGTGGCCCTGTGCGAGCGCGACTGCTCCATCCAGCGTCGCCACCAGAAGCTGCTCGAAGAGGCTCCCTCTCCGGCGCTCGACGACGAGCTGCGCGCCGCCATGGGCGAAGCCGCCGTCAAGGCCGTCGAAGCTGTCGACTACCGCAACGCCGGCACCATCGAGTTCCTGCTCGATGAGAGCGGCAAGTTCTATTTCATGGAAATGAACACCCGCGTGCAGGTCGAGCATCCGGTCACCGAGCAGATCACCGGCACCGACATCATCAAAGAGCAGCTGCGCATCGCTTCGGGCGAGCCTATGAGCTGCGCCGATCGCGCCCCGTTCTCGCCGAACGGCCATGCGATCGAGTTCCGCATCAACGCGGAAGACCCGGCGAACGGCTTCCGTCCGTGCCCCGGAACCATCACGCGCTTCGATGTGCCGGGCGGTCCGGGCATCCGCGTGGAATCCTATGTGTCGGCGGGTTCGGTCATCTCTCCGTTCTACGACTCCATGGTGGCCAAGCTCATCGTGTGGGGTCAAGATCGCGACGAGGCGCTGGCGCGCGGCAGGCGTGCGCTCGACGAGTTCAAGATCGAAGGCATCGCCACCACCATTCCGTTCCACAAGCGCGTGCTTGATGCGGAAATCTTCCAGCGCGGCGAAGCCCGCACCGACTTCCTGGAAGTGGCGTTCGGCGAAGAGTAGGTTCGCCTACGCGCCCCTCTACCGTTCAGCGGCATAAGAAAACGGCCGGTTCGGATGAAAGCGAGCGATCGCGATCGTCCGAACCGGCCGTTCGTCGTTGAAGAAGCCGTTCGTGCTGGCAACTAGTCTTCTTCGTGCGCTTTGGCGGGCGCGGCGGCGGGGATGTCGCCTACGGTGGGTATGCGCCATGCCATGAGCCATAGCAGAAATACCGCCACGGCTCCCAGAATCGCCCATACTGCGGGGTTGGGGGCAAGAATGGCGCTCAGCCCCATTACGGTGAAGGAAACGCCTAGAATGTGCAGCTTGCGCTTGAACGGGATGCCGCCCTGTTCTTTGAACGGCGCCACGTACGAGCGGTACATGCGGGTCTTGCGGATCCACGCATGGCAGCGCGGCGAGCTTTTCGCGAACAGGAACGTGGCAAGCAGCACGAGGGGCGTGGTGGGAAGCACAGGTATCACCATGCCGACGAATCCGACGGCGCAGCATATCCAGGCGCAGGCAAGCAGAACGGGTCGTTTCATGGGCGCTCCTTCGAAGGCGTATCGAGCGATGGGCGACGTCGTTTGTCTGTGAAAACCACGTCATGATAACAAAAAAGTTTTCCATGGTTAACCATCATTCGGCAAACCTCGGAAACCGTTCGCATCGCAGCGAAAACCTCCGCCGAACAAGCGCACTTGTGCCATAATGGAGCGAACAATAGTTCGTATTCATTCTCTTTCGAATGCAGGTTCGCATTGCGAGGTGTGCCATGCTCGATGAGCTTCATGTCCAAAACGTCGCGCTGATCCGCGATGCGTCGTTTTGCCCGGCGGCCGGCCTGACGGTGGTCACGGGCGAATCGGGTTCGGGTAAAACGGCCCTTCTGTCGGCCATCAAGCTGTTGGTGGGCGAACGCGCCGATGCGGCCACGGTGCGCGAAGGCGCGGCGTCGGCCGTGGTGGAGGGGCGCGTATTTCTGAATGACGATACGCCTGACGGCCATGTGGCGGTGCGCAAGGTAAGCGCCGACGGCCGCAGCCGCGCGACGCTCGACGGGTCTATGGCAACGGTGAAGCAGCTCGCGGCGCTGGTGGGCGGAACGGTCGACTTGTGCGGCCAGCACGAGCAGCAGAGGTTGTTGAAGTCCGCCAACCATATGGGCATGCTGGACGCCTGGGCGGGCGAGGAAGTCTCTGTCGCCAGAGCGGCATACGAAGCGGCGTTCGCCGACGCTCAGGAGGCCCGCCGCGCGTTGGAAGGGGTGCGGGAGGCGTGTCGAGCCAATTCGGCCCAGCTTGAGGAAGCCCGCTTTACTTTACAGCGTATAGACGAAGTAAATCCCACGTCAGAGGAATATGAGGAAATCATCGCCGAACTGCCGCGCGTCGAGAACGCCGAGTCGTTGGCGCAGGCCGGCGATGCCGCATACTACGGTCTTGCGGGCGAACGCGGCGCCATCGCGGCGCTGAACGAAGCGCTCATGCAGCTGGAAAGCATGCGCGCGATGGATTCGTCGCTCGATGGCTTGTGCGCCGCATTGACCGATGCGTCCTACATCGTCGAAGACGTCGCGCGCGACGTGCGAGCCTATCGCGATTCGATCGATCGAGACCCCGCGGCTCTCGAGCGCCTGCAGGAACGTATGGGTGCCATGCAAGGGCTCATGCGCGCGTACGGCCCGCGTATGCAGGACGTGCTGGAGCGCCGCGCCAAGGCCGCCGATCTGGTTTCTTCGGTCGACGATGCCGATCGCAGGATCGAAGAGGCCGCGCGTGCGCTCGATCGGGCCGAGCATACGCTCGCCCGAACGGCTGATGCGCTCGACCGGGCAAGGCGTGCGGCGGCGCCGCGTTTCGCGGAGCAGGTGAACGCATACATGGCGCGCCTTGAAATGGGGTCGGCTGAGCTGCTGTGCGAATTCACGCCGCTCGATCGCGACAAGTGGACGCGCGGGGGTTCGTGCAAGATGGAGTTCTGCTACCGTGCGGCGGCGGGCATGACGCCGCGTCCGTTGGCGCGCATCGCCTCGGGCGGCGAGGTGAGCCGCGTCATGCTGGCAGTCAAGGCGTCGCTCGGCGCGGCCGACACGGGAGAGACCCTCGTGTTCGACGAAGTCGACGCGGGGGTAGGCGGTACGGCGGCGCTTTCGTTGGCCGAAGTTCTGGCCGACCTTGCCGTCACGCATCAGGTGATCGTGGTAACGCATCTGGCGCAGGTCGCCGTGCGCGCACAAACCCATTACATGGTGAGGAAGGTGTCCGTCGACGGCGCCCTGCCCGAAACGGAGCTGCTTGTGCTCGAAGGGGAGGACCGCGTGCGCGAGGTGGCCCGTATGTTGTCGGGCGATGCCCGCGATGCGTCGCTCGCCCATGCG